>JBIKUY010000060.1:0-8006 GCA_044347355.1 Prochlorococcaceae cyanobacterium
CTCTCGACGAGTCATCTTGAGAGGATTAACTGTCTCCCTTTGCAGAAGAGGCTTTGATTCAAGGCTTGTATTGGTTTTGCACGCTCCAGGTCCTTCCGGTTGATCTCCGCGAGCCAAAAGGCGAAAAGCCCGCCATTAACGCACTTGTTCCGGCAAGATTGGGGTGCATTGGTGCGACCCACCCCGGGCAGCTGGCGAGAACGATCCGTCCGCTGAAGCTGCCATTCAGCTCAGAACACCGGCAGCCGCAGCAACTGGGCCCACAGCTCGGTGCCGGCCGCCAGCGCGCCCAGGTCGGCCGGGATCTCCAGCAGTAGGTCGGCGCCCTGGAGCGAACCGATGCGCGAGGAGGCCTGGCTGCCGTCCACCACGGCCAGCAGCGCACCGTCCGCGCCCACCTGCAGCCGGGCCCGGGCCAGCTCCGGGCGGCCGGGACCGCGCTGGAGCGGGGCCGCCAGCCGCACCTTGAGGCGCGGCAGCAGCTGCACCGGCGCCCCCTCCAGCACCTGTAGGGCCGGCCAGAGCAGCTGCAGGGCGGTGATCGCCGCGGCCACCGGGTTGCCCGGCAGGCCGAAAAACGGCTTCCCCGTCAGCTGGCCGAAGGCGAACGGCCGGCCCGGCTTGAGGAACAGCTTCCAAAAGTTCACCTGTCCCAGCTCGGCCAGCAGCGGCCGGATCCAGTCGGCATCACCGGCCGACACCCCGCCGGTGCTCACCACCACATCGCAGCCGGCCGCCAGCTGCTCCAGGGCCGCCGCCAGGGCATCGGGCTGATCGGGCACCACCAGCCGCTCCGCCAGGCCGTAGCCCAGCCGCGCCAACAGCGCCGCCAGCAGGGTGCCGTTGCTCTCCCAGATGGCGCCGGGGCCCCGCGGCTCACCGGCGGCCACCAGCTCATCGCCGCTCACCAGCAGCCCGATGCGCGGCCGCGGCCGCACCGCCAGGTCGGCCAGACCGCAGCTCACCAGCCGGCCCAGGTCGGCCGGTCCGAGCCTCACCCCTGCCGCCAGCAGCTCCTGGCCTGGCGCCGCTTCCTCGTCCGCGGCCCGGATCCAGGGGTTGGCCCCGGCCTCGCCCACCAGCCGCAGCACCTCCCCCTCCAGCCGCACCAGCTCCTGGGGCAGCACCCGCGCCGCCCCCTCCGGCAGGGGCGCGCCAGTGAGGATGCGCACCGCCTCGCCCGCGGCCAGCGCCCCGGTGAAGGGGGCGCCGGGGGCGGAGCGGCCCACCAGCCGCCAGGCCGTGCCCGCTGCCGGGGGCGCCCCGTCGGCGATGGCATAGCCATCCATGATCGAAGCCCGAAAGCCCGGCACCGCCTCAAGGGCCCTGCAAGCCTCGGCGCTCACCCGACCCAGGCAGGCGGCCAAAGGCAGCCGCTCGCGGCCCGCCAAGGGCGTGAGCGCCGCCAGCACCTGCTGGCGCGCCTGCTCCAGGGGCAAACCCTCAGGCGGAAATGGCTCGGTCATCACTGGCGCCATCAGCAACCGCCGCGGCCGGATGGTGCCAGTCGCCGCTGCGGCCGCCACTTTTACGCAGCAGCCGCACCGGCCCGATTGTCATCGCCCGGTCGGCGCTCTTGAGCATGTCGTAGAGGGTAAGCAGGCCCACCTGCACAGCGGTGAGCGCCTCCATCTCCACCCCCGTGGGGCCGGTGGTACCCGCCCTCACCGCACAGCGCAGGCCCATGCTGCTGCCATCCGGCAGGGGCGCCTCGGCAATCACCACCTCCAGCGCGCTCAGGGGCAGCGGGTGGCAGAGGGGAATCAGCTCGGCGGTGCGCTTGGCCGCCTGGATCGCCGCCACCCGGGCCACCGCCAGCACGTCGCCCTTGCCCGCCCGGCCCTCGCGCACCAGAGCCAGGGCCTCGGGCCTCAGGGCCAGAAACCCCTCGGCCACCGCCTCGCGGGCCGTGGCCGCCTTGGCACCCACGTCCACCATGTGCACCTCGCCGCGGCTGTTCAGGTGGCTCAGAGCTGGGTTGAGACGGCTTAGAGCTGGGTCCATGGTGTGGCGCATCCCGCAGCGAACCTAGAAGCGGTCGCGCTGTTTGCTGAACTGGCAGCACCCCCGGGCAGCTGCCGTGCGCCTGTCGCGCCCCACATCAGGTCTATCCGTCTATCTCTGCGCCTTCCTCACCCTGCTCAACGACCGGCTCAGCGAAACCCTGATCTTTCCGCTGCTGCCCTTTCTGCTGGCGGGCTTCACCAATGACGGCCGCACCCTGGGGCTGCTCACCGGCAGTTACGCCGTGGCCCAGTTCCTGGCCACGCCGCTGATCGGTGCCCTCAGCGACCGCTATGGCCGCCGGCCGGTGATGGCGGTGTGCGTGGCGGGCACGGTGCTGGGCCTGACGGTGTTCGCCGCCACGATCGCCACCGATTGGAGCGCCATCCCCTGGGCTGCGGGCACCAGCCTGCCCCTGGCATTGCTGTTCGCCGGCCGGCTGCTGGATGGGGCGAGCGGTGGCACCGCTGCCACGGCCGCCGCCGTGCTGGCCGACGTGTCGCCACCGGAAAAGCGGGCCAAAGCGTTCGGCCTGATCGGCGTGGCCTTCGGGCTGGGCTTCATCCTCGGCCCGGCGCTGGGGGGCCTGCTGGGCCGGCTGAACGTGAATCTGCCGCTGCTGATCGCCGTGCTGATCGCCGCGGCCAACCTGGTGCTGGTGCTGGCGCTGCTGCCGGAAACCCACCCGCTCTCGGCCCGCATCGCCCTGCCCCCCAAACGGGAGCTGCAACCCTTCACCCAGCTGTCGCGGGTGTTTGCCAACCCCCGCGTGCGCCGGCTCTGCAGCGCCTTCTTTCTGTTCTTCCTGGCCTTCAGCGGCTTTACCGGCGTGCTGGTGCTCTACTTCAAGCAGCGCTTCGGCTGGGGGCCAGGGCTGGCCGGCGCCGTCTTCCTGGTGGTGGGGGTGGTGGCCACGGTGGTGCAGGGCGGCCTGATCGGGCCCCTGGTGAAGCGCTTCGGTGAATGGCGGCTCACCCTGGTGGGGCTGGGCTTCGTGCTCGCCGGCTGCGCCCTCGTGCCCCTGGCCCCGCCCGAGCGGGCCGGAGCCGTGGTGTTTCCGGCGGTGGCCTGCCTCGCCCTGGGCACGGGGCTGGTCACCCCCTGCCTGCGGGCCCTGGTGTCGCGCCGCCTGGACGACGCCGGCCAGGGTGCCGCCCTGGGCAGCCTCCAGGGCCTGCAGAGCCTGGGTAGCTTCATCGGCCCGCCCCTGGCCGGCCTGGCCTACGAGACGATTGGCCGCACCAGCCCCTTCTGGCTGGCCACCAGCCTGCTGGTGGGCGTGATGGCGCTGGTCGCCGGCGGCATGCGCAGGCCCAATCCCTAACCCCGTCAAGCAGGCGAAACACAGAGCAAAGCCAGCGTGATTGCTACGGTTTCAGCCTGGGGGTCCCTGCAGCCTCTGAAGCGACGCTCAGCAAAACAACAGCCACTGAAACGATCGCTGCTGAAACGACACTCATCACAACAGCCATGGCCGATAGTTTCCGCGACGATGTTCTAAGTGGCGACAAATCTCTCCACGTCCCCCCAGATCTCTACATCAACCGGGAACTGAGCTGGATCGAATTCAACTATCGGGTGCTGGCACAGGCCCTCAACGAACACACGCCGCTGCTGGAGCAAGCCAAATTCAGCGCCATCTTCAGCAACAACCTCGATGAGTTCTTCATGGTGAGGGTTGCCTCCCTGAAGAGCCAACAGGAAGCGGGCGTTGCCACCCTCAGCGACGACGGCCGCACCGCCCTGGAGCAGCTTGAGGCCATTCAGGCCAAGCTGCGGCCCCTGCTCGACCTGCAGCAACAGCACTACCGCCATTCCCTCAAGAACCACCTGGCTGAATACGGCGCGCTGCTGATCGATTACGCCAACCTCAACAGCCAGCAGCGCCAGTGGCTGGACGAGTACTTCCGCAGCGCCATCTTCCCGGTCCTCACCCCCTTGGCGGTGGATCCCTCCCACCCCTTCCCATTCATCAGCAACCTCAGCCTGAATGTGGCGGTGCTGGTGCGCGACCCAACCTCGGGTCAGCAGCAGTTCGCCCGGGTGAAGGTGCCCCAGAAGATCCTGCCCCGCTTCGTGGAGGTGCCGCCCAACCTCAGCGGCAAGGAACCCAGGCCCGTGTTCACGGCCGTCCCGCTGGAGCAGGTGGTGGCCTTCAACCTCGGCCTGCTGTTCCCGGGCATGGTGGTGGAGGGTCACTACTTTTTCCGGATCACCCGGGATGCCGACCTCGAGTTGCGCGACCTCGAAGCCGACGACCTGATGGAGGCGATCGAGGAAGGCCTGCGCAAGCGGCGGCGCGGCGGTGAGGTGGTGCGGCTGGAGGTCACCGACGAGATGCCCGAAGCGGTGGTGCAGTTACTGATGGACGGCATGGCGGTGGAGCCGGAGGACGTGTACCGCATCAACGGACCGCTCGGCCTGGACGACCTGATGGCCCTGCTGGCCATCCCCTTGCCCCAGCTCAAGGACAAGCCCTTCAAGGGACGCACCGCACCCGCCCTGGTGCGGGCCCAGAAATCAAACCTGGAGGACGGCTCCCTCAAGCCCGAAGAATTCGAGAGCATCTTCTCGGTGCTGCGCCGCACCGATGTGCTGCTGCATCACCCCTTCGATCTCTTCTCCACCTCGGTTGAGGAGTTCCTCAACCAGGCCGCCGACGACCCCGCCGTGCTGGCCATCAAGATGACCCTCTACCGCACCTCCAAGGACTCCGCCGTGGTGGGGGCCCTGATCCGCGCTGCTGAGAACGGCAAGCAGGTGATGGCCCTGGTGGAGCTCAAGGCCCGCTTCGACGAAGACAACAACATCCAGTGGGCCCGCCAGCTGGAACGCTCAGGCGTGCATGTGGTGTATGGGGTGATCGGCCTCAAGACCCACACCAAGATCACCCTGGTGGTGCGGCGGGAGAAGCAGCTGCTGCGCAGCTACGTGCACGTTGGCACGGGCAATTACAACTCCAAAACCTCCAATCTCTACACCGACCTCGGCCTGCTCACCGCCCGGCCGGAGTACTCCGCCGATCTGGTGGAGCTGTTCAATTTCCTGACGGGCTTCTCCAAACAACAGAGCTTCCGCCGCCTGCTGGTGGCCCCCGTCACCCTGCGACGCGGCATGGAAGAGCTGATCTGCCGGGAGATCAGCCACGCCCTGGCCGGCCGCGGCGGCCACATCCGCGCCAAGATGAACGCCTTGGTGGATCCACAGATCATCGCCCTGCTCTACCAAGCCTCCCAGGCCGGCGTGCGGATCGAGTTGGTGGTGCGCGGCATGTGCAGCCTCAGGCCGGGTCTGCCCGGCATCAGCGACCAGATCAGCGTGGTGAGCGTGATCGGCCGCTTCCTGGAGCACTCCCGGCTGTTCTGGTTTGCCAATGGGGGGGAGCCGGAGGCTTTCATCGGCAGCGCCGACTGGATGCCCCGCAACCTCAACCGGCGTGTCGAAGCCGTGTCCCCGGTGGAGGATGCTCCGCTGCGGGGCCAGCTGGAGCAACTGCTGGATCTCTATCTGAACGACACCGCTGCCTGGCACATGGATGGGGAGGGCCAGTTCCACCAGCGACAGCAGGAGGGGGAGAGGCAGCTCGTCCAGGATGCTCTGATGAAGCGCTGGCGCGGCGGACTGGCGGCAGCCAACAGCTAATCCGCGCCAATTTCAGGCCAACTGCATCATTGATCACAGAAATCGGTGTAGAGCCGTCTTCGCGATTAGACAAACTCCGCCGTTGTGCGCAATCCTGAAAATCTTTGGGATTGCACACACACAAAATTCACTGCGGTGCTAAGTTCTCCCCAAATCAATTTCGGAGGCCTGGGTGTGGGGACGCCTAAGCAATCCGCTGACGGCGTCGATCCTATCGGCACCCTCCAGCGTCAACATTCATCACGCCAGCATTCATCCAGTCAAGCCTTAACCAATCAGCATTCAACCAATTCGAGAGTCAGTTCCACGGCCCCTGCAGGCGGTAGTTCATCTGCCAGTCGCGCGAGCGGTAGCAATCGCGGCTCAAGCCGCCTGAGCAGCGACTCCATCGGCTGGTATCTCAGCACCATCGGGAGGGTGCCCCTGCTCACGCCGGCAGAAGAGATCGAGCTGGCTCACCACGTCCAGGCGGGAAAGCGAATTCAGGAACTCCCTGATGAGGCCATCACCCCCCAGCAGAGGCGCAAACTGCGCATGGCCCAGCGGGCCCGCGACCGCATGATGGCCGCCAACCTGCGCCTGGTGGTGAGCGTGGCGAAGAAATACCAGAACCAGGGCCTTGAGCTGCTGGATCTGGTTCAGGAGGGAGCCATCGGCCTGGAGCGGGCCGTCGACAAGTTCGACCCGGCCATGGGCTACAAGTTTTCCACCTATGCCTATTGGTGGATTCGCCAGGGGATGACCCGGGCCATCGACAACAGCGCTCGCACGATCCGCCTGCCGATTCACGTGAGCGAAAAGCTCTCCAAAATCAGGCGCGTCACCCGCGAGCTCTCCCACCGCCTTGGCCGCCAGCCCAACCGGCTGGAACTGGCCCATGCCCTGGACATGCGGACCGAGGAGCTGGAAGAACTGATGGCCCAGAGTGCTCCCTGCGCCTCCCTTGATGCCCATGCCCGTGGCGACGAAGACCGCAGCACCCTGGGTGAACTGATCGCCGACCCCGCCAGCGGTGAGCACTTCGACAGCATGGACCGGCTGCTGCAGAAGGAACATCTCGGCTCATGGCTCTCCCAGCTGAACGAGCGCGAGCAGACGATCCTGAAGCTGCGCTTCGGTCTCGAGGGTCACGAACCGCTCACCTTGGCAGAAATCGGCCGGCTGATCAATGTGTCCCGCGAGCGGGTGCGCCAGCTGGAAGCCAAGGCGATCATGCGCCTGCGCCTGCTCAGTAACCTGCACCAAGCCGCCTGAGCTGGGCCTCTGAACGAAGCCTTCCACTGGCCACAGCAATTGGTCGGTGCCGCTGCAGTCGCCGCCTGGCTGGCCCTGCTGGCGGCGGCGGCGATGGCGGTACGACAACGCTGGAACGGCGAGGGAAACAGCGGCCAGCGGGAATGGAGCCGCAAACTGGTTCACATCGGTAGCGGCGCCGTGGTGCTGATTGCCTGGGCTTTTGCCATCGACCGCCGGATCGCCATCCCGGCGGCTGCCACGATCACCCTGCTGGCGGCCCTCAACCACCGGCTGCGGGTGCTGCCTGCTGTGGAAGACGTAGGCCGCGCCAGCTACGGCACCGTGGCCTACGGCGCCTCCATCACCCTGCTGCTGTGGCAGTTCTGGCCGAGCCAACCGGCCACGGTGGCGGCGGGGGTGCTGGTGATGGCCCTGGGCGATGGCCTGGCGGGACTTGTGGGCCCGCTCTGGCCTTCGCCGAGTTGGCAGGTGCTGGGCCAGAAACGATCCCTGCTGGGCACCGGCACCATGGCTGGCGCCAGCCTGGTGGTGCTGAGCGGCCTGAGCATGGCCGTGGGGGGCCCCTCCTGGCCCCAGCTTCTGCTGGTTACCACCGCGGCCACCCTGCTGGAACAACTGGCCGTGGCGGGGATCGACAACCTCACCGTGCCGCTTGGGGTGGCCTGGCTGTGGCAGCAATGCGCGGGGCTGAGCTGAAGCAGGGGCGCCAGGTCAGGCCCTCAGCAAGCTTTCACAGCGTTGCTCCCAGTCTTGGGTGGTACCTAGGCCGGCCACCAACAAACGATTCGCAGGCTCGTCGCGCAACCTCAGCTGCCACTGGCGGATCAGGTCGGCCCGCTCCATCCACGCCTGCACCACGGCCTGGTGAATCGCCTCTAGATCCCAGTGCCGCTGATGGCCAATGCTCTGGCCCCAACCCAGCAGATCATCCAGCTGGAAAGGCCTGAAGCCTGCAAAGGCAGGACCTTGGGCCTGTTCCAGATAGAACAACTCGAGTGGATCGGAGAGTCCGCAGAATTGCAGCAGATAGGTCATTTCCTACCCCCCGTTGAACGGATCCAAACCTATGAAGCCCAGCCAAAAAGACTGTTCAACGGGAACAT
>JBIKUY010000321.1:0-3116 GCA_044347355.1 Prochlorococcaceae cyanobacterium
CCCCGACTTGGGCTGGTGGGAGCAGGGCATCGCCAGTGCCTCGCTCAGCGGCCGGTATCAGGCCGCCCTGCAGCAGGTGCTGCGCCATCCCTGGTGGGGCCTGGCCCTCTGCCTGGTGCTGCCGGTGGCGGGCTTCGCCTGCTTCGCCAGCCTGGAGCGCCAGTTCTTTCCCCCCACCAACCGCGACCAGGTCCAGATCGAGCTGCGCCTGCCGCAGCAGAGCGCCATCGCCCGCACCGAGGCCCTGGCGCTGGAGGCGCGGCGCCACATCCGCAGCCATCCCCGCGTCGAGGACGTGCACTGGTTCCTGGGGGAGAGCGCGCCGCAGTTCCTCTACAACGTGATCGCCGATCAGGACAACGCACCCCACTACGCCCAGGGCCTGGTGCAGCTGCGCAGTGCCGAGGGGCTGCGCGACACGATCCGGGCCCTGCAGCAGAGCCTCGACCGCCGCTTCCCGGAGGCGCAGGTGCTGGTGAAGCAGCTGGAGCAGGGTCCGCCGTTCGCCGCCCCGATCGAGCTGCGCCTGGAGGGCCCCGATCTGCAGCAGCTGCGCCTGCTCGGCGACGAGCTGCGCCGGCGGCTGGCGCAGCTGCCGGATGTCACCCACACCAGCGCCAGCCTGAGTGAGGCCCTGCCGCGCCTGGCCCTGGCGGTGGACGAGGAGCAGGCCCGCCGCAGTGGCCTCGACAACCGCGCCATCGCCCGCCAGCTGCAGGCCGGCCTGGACGGTGCCGTGGGCGGCTCGATCCAGGAGGGCACCACCACCCTGCCGGTGCGGGTGCGGGTGGCCGAGGGCCAGCGGGACGAACCGGGCCAGGTGGAGGGCCTTGATCTGGTGGCGCCCGGCGGCGGCGGCACGGTGCCCCTGGCGGCTCTGGCCTCGCTGCGGCTGGAGCCGGAGCTGGCCTCGATCGCCCGCCGCGACGGCCAGCGCCTCAACGCCGTGCACGGCTACCTGGCCGCCGGCACCCTGCCCAGCACCGTGCTGGCCGAGTTCCGCCTTCAGCTAGAGCGCGACGGCTGGCAGCTGCCGGCGGGGGTGCAGCTCAGCTACGGCGGCGAAGCCGACGCCCGCGGCGATGCCGTGGGCGGCCTGCTCTCCACGGCGGGGGTGTTGATGATCCTGATCACCGCCACCCTGGTGCTCTCCTTCCGCTCCTTCCGGCTGGCGGCCCTGATCGGCTCGGTGGCGGTGCTGGCGGTGGGCCTGGCGGCGCTGGCGCTCCAGCTCAGCGGTTCGCTGTTCGGCTTCACGGCGATCCTGGGCACCCTCGGCCTGATCGGGCTGGCGATCAACGATTCGATCGTGGTGCTCAACGCCCTGCGCACCGATCCGGCGGCCGCCAGTGGCGATCCGGCCGCCAGCGCCGCCGTGGTGCTGCACGCCACCCGCCACGTGGTCGCCACCACCCTCACCACCGTGATCGGCTTCCTGCCGCTGATGCTCGACCCCACCGGCTTCTGGCCGCCATTGGCGATCGCGGTGTCCGGCGGGCTGGTGGGCGCCACCGGCCTGGCGCTGTTCTATGTGCCGGCCGCCCACGCCCTGCTGATGCGCCCAGGGCGCACGGCTTCGCCGTCTCTTTCTCCGGCAGGGGTGCTGAGCCCATGGGCGGGCCGGCGCCTTGCGCACAATTCGCAATGGCACAGCCTCTTCTCCATCCATGCATGCCACGGTCAACCCGACACCCGTGATGAAGCGCACCCTGAGCAGCCTCTTCGCCCACGCCCTGGCCGCCGCCGTTCTAATCGCCGCCCCGGCCGCCGAGGCCTGCACGGGCATCCGCCTCACGGCCAGGAACGGCGATGTGGTCTTCGCCCGCACCCTGGAGTTCGCCACCGACATCAAGTCCGAGGTGATCATGGTGCCCCGGGGCTTCGCGCGCACCGGCACGGCACCCGGCGGCAGGCCTGGCATGCGCTGGACCTCCCGCTACGCCACCCTCGGCGCCAACGGGGAAGGCCTGCCCTTCATCTTCGACGGCCTCAACGAGAAGGGCCTGGCGGTGGGCACCTTCTATTTCCCCGGCACCGCCGGCTACCAGGCCTTCAGCCCAGCCAGCGCCGGCCGCACCCTCGCCCCCTGGGAAGTGGGCTCCTGGCTGCTGGAGAACTTCGCCACGGTGGAGGAGGTGCGGCGCAACATCGGCAGCGTGGTGGTGGCGGATGTGATCTTCCCGGCCTGGGGCTTCACCCCGCCCGTGCATTACATCGCCAATGACGCCAGCGGTAAGAGCATCGTTATTGAATACATCGGCGGCAAGCTGCACGTGCATGACAACCCTCTAGGGATCATGTCCAACTCGCCGTCCTTCGACTGGCACATGACCAACCTGCGCAACTACGCGAACTTCACCCTCACCAACCCCGCGCCGGTCACGATCGGCGGCGTGACGATCAAGCCCCTCGGCATGGGGGCTGGAATGCTCGGTCTGCCCGGCGATTTCACGCCCCCTTCGCGCTTCGTGCGGGCAGCCGCCTTCGCCACCTCCGTTGATCCAGGCAAGACGGGCGATGAGGCCGTGCTCGAGGCCTTCCACGTGCTCAACAACTTCGACATCCCCAAGGGGGCAGCCCGGGAAGGCCACAAGGATGCGCACGGCAATGTGGTGGCCGACTACACCCTCTGGACCAGCGCCAACGACCTGGCCCGCAGGCGCTTTCTCTTCCGCACCTACGAGAACAGCCAGATCCGCTCGGTGGATCTGATGACGCTCGATCTCAATGCCAAGACCATCAGCCGCTTCTCAATGCAGGGCAAGGAGCGGATCCAGTCGCTGAATCCCTGATCGCCTGGCGTCGCTGCATCAAGCTGGTTGCACGTGAGTGCCGAGATGCCCCAGTCCACCCTTGAATCCCAAGCCGGTGCGTTGGCCACCAGCCGCCGCGCAGCCCGCACCCAATCCCAGAGCAACTCCCCGCGTGAACAGATCGGCTTTGGTGGCGGCCGCTCTGGCAAGGGTGGAAAGCGCAAAGCTGGTAGCAAGCGCAGCCCTTCGCTCAGCAAGGCCGACTGGGGCCCATTGGGCAAGCACCCCGATCTCGATGCAATCCTCGCCCGTCAGCGCCTGCATCTGCCCCGTTCCGGCCGGCTCAGCCAGACCCAGGTGAAC
>JBIKUY010000100.1:0-6616 GCA_044347355.1 Prochlorococcaceae cyanobacterium
CCGACCGCGGCGGCTCCCACCACAGCATGCAGCTGGTGAACGGCGCCCGTGATCTGCTGCTGGGCCGGCACAACAGCTGATCTGCGGCGCGTTCGCCGCACTCACCCCGTTAGCTTTCCGAGACCATTGCGGCCCAGCCAGGGCCCAAGCGTCATGCGGCAGCTTCGTTGATCGTTCCTGTTTCCCTGTCTCCCCGCCCGCCGGCGCCCGTCTCCTCTCTGCTTCCTCCCAGGCCCGCCTACCCCAGCAAGGCAGAGCTTCTGGCCTGTTTCCCCCCTGAACTCACCAGGATCAGTCCTGCCAAATCCTGGCGCAGCCTGGCCCTCTCCCTCGGCCTGTCTGCGCTTGCCTATGGCCTCGGCACCCTGATCCCCCTCACCGCTAGCGCCATTCCCCTCTGGCTGCTCTATGCCGTGGTCGCCGGCACTGTGGCCGGGGGCTGTTGGGTGATTGCCCACGAGTGCGGCCACAACGCCTTCCATCCCAACCGCCGCATCGAGGCGGCCGTGGGCTTTGTGTTGCACAGCTTGCTGCTGGTGCCCTACTTCAGCTGGCAGCGCAGCCATGCGGTGCACCATGCCAACTGCAACCACCTCGAGGCCGGTGAAACCCATGTGCCGCCCCATTCTGCTTCGCCCACCGGTCAGCGGGTTGCGGCCCTGAGCCAGCGCCTCGGCCCCCGGCTCTATGGCCTGATGTCGCTGTTCAGCCACCTGTTGCTTGGCTGGCCCCTCTATCTGCTTTTTGGTGTGTCTGGCGGGGAGGTCTACGGCTCGCCCACGTCCCATTTCTGGAATGGTGCGCCGTTCCAGAACGGTCGACGGATCCTGTTCCCCGCCAACTTCCGCCCGGCGATGCTGCTCTCCAACCTGGGCCTCCTGGCGATGCTGCTGGCCCTGGCCCTGGCCTCCGCCCATTTCTCCCTCCTGCGGGTGCTGGCCGTGTACGGCCTGCCCTATCTCGTGATCAACGCCTGGCTGGTTGCCTACACATGGCTGCAGCACACCGACACCGACATCCCCCACTTCACCGCCACTGAGTGGACCTGGGCCAAAGGAGCCCTGCAGACCGTTGACCGGCCCTACGGCCCGCTGCTCAACCTGCTCCACCACGGCATCGGCTCCACCCACGTGTGCCACCACGTGAATTCCCGCATTCCCCACTACAACGCCTGGCAGGGCACCGCGCTGCTCAAGCAACGCTTTCCAGATCTGGTGCGCTACGACCCCACCCCCATCCACTTGGCCCTCTGGCGGGTGGCCAGCCGCTGTGCGGTGGTTACTGAGCGTCCTGCCAGCGGGGGCTTCTTTTATCAGCCCAGTGCCCGCGGTTAAAAGGAGTTCAGGTTTGTGGGTGTTGCTGCCCAGCGCCCAGCTGCTGCTGAATCATCCAGTTGGTGGCGGCCTTCTGGGTGTGCCAGGCATGGAGCAACTGCTTGGCCAGGGTCCGTAGCTGCTCGGCGTCAGCATTGGCGTCGATGGCGCGGCTGAAGCGTTCGATCTCGAACTGCTGACCAACACTCAGTTCAATTTGGGACTGCATTGCCGTCTCCCAATGGGTGACCGCAAGGTATGGACCCTCAACATGCCCGGAGGTAACAAATGTCACCGGGATCGACCTTTGTCAACGTTTGCTGTTGTTGATTCGCTGGTCAGCCAGCCTCTTCCAGGTCCTGGATCAACAACAGCAGGGCGATCCCCATCAGAGCGAGCGCAGTGCCGCTGTTCTGGATCTCCGTCTGGCCGATGGTGCGAGCGGCTTCTTGATGCTGGGCCCAGGTGAATCGCACGGAACCATCCCAACCAGCGTGTTCTACACACCACCGCCACGCATGCGCGCCAGAACGGCGGCTTGAAGCCAGGGTCCGTTACAAACGGTCACCAGACAGGGCCGCCACGCCCATGCCAGCCACGGTTGACAATCCCGATCGGCGCAGCTAGTACAGACGTACTCACTGCCCTGACTATGCCTGTCTCTTCGCCCTACGCCCTTTTCCGCGCCGCCGACCACGCCTGGCCGCCGCCAATGCGCCACGCCTGCCCAGCCGCAGCCGCTCTCCAAGGAGCGGCTCCAGCCCCTGTGGACAGGCCCGTTACAAGCCGTTACACTGACGGAAAGGTTTCGCAATCTCCGTGAGTCAGTCCACCTCTCCTGCTACCAATAGCCGCTTTGGTTTTGTGGCCTTCGCTGAATCCTGGAACGGCCGCCTGGCCATGCTTGGCTTCGTGATCGGCCTAGCTACCGAGCTACTCACGGGCCAGGGCATCCTGTCCCAAATCGGCCTGGGTTGAATGCTCCTCACTGGTTGGGTTGGTGCCTACGCCTTTTTGGTGTCCACGCCTTCTCGATAGCCACTGATCAATAGCCCGATCAATTCAATAGCCCGATCAATTTTTCAAGCGCTTCGCGCTGATCCCTTGGCAGCCCCTCTCGCCCCTGCAGGCTGCCTAGCCCTGCCAACTCCCCTTCTGCTTCTGAGAGTCGATGCAAGCGCAATGGAATGGTGCCGTCATCGCCAGTAGCGATGACATCGTCACCGTGGAGGGCAACGCCTATTTTCCGGCGGCTGCCCTTCAAAACGATCTTCTGCGTCCCTCAAGCCACCGCACGGTGTGCGGCTGGAAAGGTGAGGCCCACTACTACGACGTGGTGGTAGAGGGCCAGGTGAACGCCAATGCCGCCTGGTTTTATCCTGATCCCAAGCCCGCCGCGTCCGAAATCAAGGGCCGTGTGGCCTTCTGGAAAGGTGTGAAGGTATCTGCTGGCTGAGCTCAGAACCGCGACATCGCCGCGATCTTGGCCAGCTTCTCGGAGTCCAAGCCCACCAGTTCATCCATCTGCAGAAGGCTTTCCTTCACCAAGCTGGCGAACACAAACAGGATCCCGTCGAGGCGGAAATCGAAGCGTCCTTCCATCGTGTGCCGCTGGATGCTGAGGAAGTCATGCAGCTGCCAGACGGTTTCTGCCGAATTCAGTCCGGCTGCCCTGCTCTGTACCTGCTGCACCAACTGCTCCACGGCCCGCTCGTAGGCCCGACTGAAGGCGGAACGGGCCACGCCCTGTTCCGATTCAGTCCAGCCCTCGAGCATGGTTTCGATCACTGCTGAAGCCCTCACAATTCTTTTGTGAGACGCTACCCATCTCAACGAGGCAACGCGAGCATGTTGTTACGTCGGTAGGCCGACGGCAGCTGAAACCATGCCAGGTGTGGCTGTTGGTGGTGCTCACGGTGATAGCCGAAGTGGTAGCAGGCCAGCAGTGAGAGCCAGGTTGGCCATGCCAGGTTGATCGGTCCATCGGCCACCGCCGCCTGCTGTCCTTGCCGTTCACTGCGATGGGGTAAATAGGTTCCAACCAAGAAGAGCTGCAGGGAGCTGAGCAGCAGGGGCAAGGTGCACCCCAGCAGCACGCGAACCAACCCTTGCTGCCATGGCACGTGCTGCAGGATGGCAATCCCGGTGGCGAGGGCACCCCATCCGCCGAGTAACAGGCCCATCTGCAGCGGGTTCAGGTAACCGCCCATGAAGTGCCAGTACCAGCCCAGGAGTCCGGCATCGGGATCACCGAGGAAGTCTGGATCGCTGGCCGTGGCGGTCTGCTGGTGGTGAAGCGCATGATTGCGCCGGCAGCGGCCGTAGGCCAGAGCGCCATAGAGGGCCAGTGCCAGGGCCCCGAGCCGGTGATTCCAGCGGGGATGCTTGGGCACCAACAGGCTGTGCATCGCATCGTGGGCAACGATGAACAGGCCTGTGTGGAGCAGGGTGCGCACAAGCACCCCACCCAGTTCAAACGTCCAGCCCAGCGTTGCCGGGCTGAGCAGCAGAGCAGCCACGAATGACAGCAGCCAGAGCAGCAGGATCAGGGCCGCCAGCCCCAGACCCTGGCTGTCTGGGGCCTTCAACGCTGGAATTTCAGCAGCTCCGCAGGGGAAGCGAGTAGGTCGATGGCCACGAAATAGATCTTGCCCTCCGGATTGAGCAGGAATCGCCAGGCCACGTTCATGCCAATGCCAGCGCCAAACCAAGGGGTCTGCACCTTGCCAGTGACCTTGATCTGGGTGAAGTCACCCTCCGTGGGCTCGGAGTAGCCGCGCTCGGGGAGGAGCTTCAGATTCTGGCAATCTTCGCGGAAGAACCGCAGGATCTTGTCGGCGCCCACGATTGGCTTCTGGAAGGGAGGCTGCAAGGCACCATCCGCCAGGAACAGCTGGATCAGGTTGTCGAAGTCGTTGGCGTTGAGCAGATCCATGTAGCTGTTCACCGTGGGATTGATCACCCCCTCGATGAACACCTTCTTGCGCTGTTCTTCCGGCGTGGGGGCCACGATCGGCTCAGCAACCCGCTGGCCCTCGCCCTTGGCCGGATCGAAGCCCATGTCCACCACGAAGTTGCGCAGCAGGGTGATCTGCTGACCCTGCTCCACCCCTTTCAATGAGCTCAGCACTGCGGAGGCGTTGGCCGACAGCTGGTAACCCTCGGGGATCGGCGCCACGAGGCCAGCAGCCATCCATTCGCCCAGTTGGTACCAGAAGCCCAGCTTGATGTTCACCGACCACATCGCGTAGGTGCGGCAGATGGGGGTGTCGCTGCGGTTGGCCAGATCACACATCACCTGGCTCTGATCGGCGAAGTTCATCGCCTTGATCTGGTTGAGCACGGGCTCGGCGAACTGCATCCGCGCTGCACCGGGTGCGGCCACGGTGATCGTGGTGCCCATCTCCAGGTAGGCGTACCAGATCAGCGCGAGCTGGTCTTCGGCGCTGAGCAGGCGGAAGCGCGCGGTGATGGCGGGCACCACGTCCGCTGAGAGGGTGTCAGGGAAAATCTGGGCAGCCTTCTCGAGCGTGAACATCGGCAGAGAGTTAAGGATCCTTACAGATTCTAGGGTCTAGCCGGGGCGTGCTGGTTGTGAGGTGATTAAATCACCCGCCGATTTGCCGCAGATCGCCGCCGCTCCCATGCTTTGTCCATTCAGCCAGCGGACTGGCGCACGCGCTTCACGGCTAGGCCCGCCTCCGCGGCGGTCACGCCGGCGAGCAGCAGCAAGCCCACCAGCCCCACGAGCTGGTTCTGTGTCTGGCCGGCGGGATTGGCGGTCTGTCCCAGCGCCGCCCCAGCCACGAACCAGGCCGTGGCCAGGGCGCTGGTGATCCAGTAGGCCTTCCAGCGCCGCTGGTAGAGGTAGCCCGCCCCCAGGCCTGGCAGCACATTCAGCAGCACCGCCACCCAGCCGGCCGATGCACCCAGGATCTGCTCACGGGTTGGCGTCATGGCTTGATCTCCATCAAATGCAGTCACTGTGGCGCGTCCGCGCTTCAGCGGTTGAGGCGCTGCATCTGCCAGGTCACCAGGGTGCCCACTGGGCTCCAGAGCAGATACGGCACCAACAGCAACGCCGCCACCGGCGCCTCGCGGGCCACCGTTACGGTCAGCGCCATGCCCCAAAGCCAGCCGCCGAAGCCGATCCAGGTGCCGGTGGCCAGCCGCCGGGTGCGGCAGATCACCAGCGTGTAGCTCTGCACCAGCAGCAGCAGTCCGAGATAGCCCAGCATCAGGCTCCAGCTGCCGCGGGCCTGCCAGCTCAGCAGCGCCGAGACCCAGAAGCAGGCGTAGATGCTGATCCAGATGAGAGGGATCAGCCGTTCAAAGCTGAGCCAGGCCGGGCGCCTTAAGCGCAGAAACCAGGCAAAGTCCTCCCGGCTGGGGTTCAGCAGCAGCCCCACCGCCACCATCACCAGCAGGATCAAGACAGCGGCGACCATCTGGAACGGTTCAGGGGCCCCTGCAGCCTGGCCCATTCCTGCCGCTTCCGCCCAGCTCCGGTAGGGTCGCCAGGTCTGGATGACCGGCCATGGACAGGACCCTCAGGGGCGTTGCCTACGTGAGTGTGTGGGTGCTGTTCTGGGGCACGGCCGCCTCCCTTGCCGATTTTGTGTTGCTTGAGAGAGAGGCGTACAACCCCGGCAGTGCCGGCCAAGTGATCACCTTCGTGTCCTATGGCATTGCCTCGGTGGTGCTGGCCGTGCGCCTCGCCGGCCGCTTTCTCAAGACGGACGAACCTTGACTCTGCCCCTGCGATTTGAGCAGTTGTGCTCAATTCGGGCGTTCGGGCGTCTTTTTTGTAGCGGTTATTACTGTTTGTCCATGACATTTCTCTGGCTTGCTCCCCGGGTCTCTTGACGTCATCGGCCGGCCAACTGGACAGTGACTGAAGATCACACGTTGAGAACGGCATGACCACGCTCGAGAGGCCCCCGGAGGCCAATCCCGCTCTACGCTGGGCCGAGCAATACATCGTGCTGCGCGACGAGCGGGCGCCCTATCGCGGCAAGTGGTTGATCTGCGCTGATTGCCAGGGGCATTTTTGGGCGCTGCACGATGCGGCGAAGGAAACGGATCAATCCACCGTGGTGCAGGAGCGCCTATTCCCGGCGCGCCACGATGCCTCCCGCTTCATGCGCCATCTTCTGCTGCACGGTTGGTCGATCTATGGCCAAGGCGAGGGCGACATTCTCGATCAACTCTGGTAGCAACCACTACCTCTTGGACCTCGCCTAGTCCCTACGGTGCCACCCGCCGGTTTTCGTTTGCGTGACGTCTTTTCATTTTTTCAAGTC
>JBIKUY010000046.1:0-9693 GCA_044347355.1 Prochlorococcaceae cyanobacterium
CGAACAGGTCGAGGGGATAGGCGATGAAGGCGTAGAAGGCTTCCTTGTCGCCAGGAACGTCTTCGATGCGGTAGCAACGGCCTTTGTAGAAGTCGAGATCGGTGAGGAGCTCGGACCACACGGTGGACCAGGTGCCGGTGGAGGATTCAGCGGCAACGGCGGCAGCCACTTCTTCCTTGGGCACACCTTCCTGGCCGGTGCACTTGAAGCAGGCCAGCAGGTCGGTGTCGAGGGGAACGTAATCAGGAGTCCAATACGTGTCGCGGTACTCCTTAACCCCGGCGTCGTACTTCTTGCTCATGGAGATTCTCCGGTTGGGTCGGGAAAGGGGGGAATGGCGCTGATCGCCCTGGCTTCACGCCTCAGGCGTCAGGCGACTCAGTCCTTGGAACCGACGAATCCGGCGCTACCACTCAGGGCAGGCTCCACTTCGCGGTGGGGGCGAGCAATGATGTGGGCGGCAACCAGGCCGTCACCCACGCGCTCGCAGGCATCAGCGCCGGCGCGCACAGCAGCGTTCACAGCGCCGGTCTCGCCGCGCACCATCACGGTGACGTAGCCGCCGCCGACGAACTCGCGGGCGATCAGGCGCACCTCGGCGGCCTTGGTCATGGCGTCGGCCGCTTCGATGGCCGGCACCAGACCGCGGGTCTCGATCATGCCGAGGGCAATGCCCATGGTTTCGTTAGCCATGTCCTGCTCCTGATGGAGGGGGGTGGGGGTTCGGGAGTCACCCTCTTCCTCCGCGCGCCCCCCCGTCAAGCCATTTGGACTGTCGGCACCATCACTGTTTCCTGAAAAGCAGATAAGCGGAGCTAATCAGCGCAACACAATTCGTTAGGCAATGCTTGGTCAGCGCCCTGCGACACAATGCCCCAATCCGTCAACGCACTGTGCCAGTTCTGGTGATCGCCAGCGGCAACCGCCACAAGGTGGCCGAACTTGCGGCCATGCTGGCCGCCATCAACCTCGACGTGCGCCCCCAGCCCCAGGGCCTGGAGATCGAGGAAACGGGCCTCACCTACGCCGAGAACGCCCGGCTGAAGGCCGAAACGGTGGCCTCCCTCACCGGCCAGTGGACCCTGGCCGATGATTCGGGCCTGGAGGTGGACGCCCTGGCGGGGGCCCCGGGGATCTACTCCGCCCGCTACGCCCCCAGCGACCCCGAACGCATCGCCCGGCTGCTGCGCGACCTGGGTGAGACGCCCTACCGCAGCGCCCGGTTCGTGAGTGCCATGGCCCTGGCCGACCCCAGCGGGCGCACCCGGCTGGAGTCCCAGGGCATCTGCCAAGGGTTGATTCTCACGACACCCGAGGGCACCGGCGGGGGCTACGACCCGATCTTTCATGTGCGCGAAGCGGGCTGCAGCTATGCCCGGATGGGCGAGCACCTGCGTCAACGGCTCGGAAGCCGCGGCAAGGCTGCCCGGGAGCTCGCGCCCGGATTTCGAACCCTGCTGGGCCTCACCGACTAGCTGGACACAGGCAACACTCAGGCGCCCGCGGTGGCGTTGATGTGGTGGATCGCCCGCATGGCAGCAGCAGCGGCCTCCTCCACATCCCCCTCTCGACCGGCCAGGGTGAGGCGGCCGAACGCCCCCACCGCCTTCACATCCACCACGGTGATGTTGCTGGCCTTCTCAGCCTCGTTGGCGGCGATCAGCACGTAGCCCGCAGGCTCCGTTTCCAGGATGAACATGCTCATCCCTGCCTGGATCATCGAGCCTCGGCGATTCTGACGATTGATCAGCACCGCATGATCGGGTGTGATGGCACGAATGATTTCGGTCCAGGTCACCTCGGCCGGACTGCGTTGCTCCTTGCGGTTGCCAATCGCCTCCAGCACCACATCGCCGGAGTGGAGCACATTGCTCTGGTCACGGTGATAGAGCGCCAACGAGCCGAAGGCCCGCTCCACAATCATTTGGCCCAGGCGCACGGTGCTGGCCTTGAGGGCGATGTCGGTGACCCGGTGTACCGCCATGCCGGGCGACACTTCCAGCCACAGACAGGCGTCGCCCGGAATCGGCAAGAAGCCCTGGCTCACTGTGCCCATGTAGGCCGCCAGCTGCGGTTGCAAGGAATCGAGGAACACGTATGTGCGCAGCTCGATCGACTCCACGTGGCTGTTGAGCCTCGTGAGCCGGGCGCCCTCGCTGTCAGTGGTGATTACGCAGCTGGCGCCATCGCGATCAGCGTCACCAGCCAGGCCATCCACCACCGTGCCGGTGATGGCCGGCCCGGTTCGGGGCAGGGATCGGCCCGGCAAATTGCCCAAGCCCGTGCCCATCCGGACTGGCACCGTTCGGTCCTCTCGTGGGCGGCGGCTGGTGGGCAAGAAGTAAGTGCGGAGGGGGGCCGTGACCTCAGGACCCGCTGAGGATCCTTCGAACTGGTTGGCTTGACGGCATTGGGGTGAAAGCTCAGGCCGCCTCCAGGGCAGCTGGGCGGGTGCCGGAGGAAGGGCGCCAAGGGGTGAAGCCAGCCATGGTGCAAGCCCAAGAGGGGCTCTGCTGCGCCTTGCGAGCAGCATGCTGCAATTGCAGCTGCTGACCCGGCCGATGCCGGATCTTAACCCGAGCCTCCAGCCAGGCACTGCAAGGCCCTGGCCCTTGCTCGCCCAGCAGAAGCCGGTACCGTCCGGCCAGTCGCTGTTCCGCCATGGCCAGCAAGCCGCGCACCGCTGCACCGCTTACCCCGGACGCCGTCCCCCAGGGCGTCGGCGAATCGACGACCCCCACGGCCATGGCCGATTGGCTTGCTCAGGCAACGGCCCAGGGCATCAAGCCCGAGCAGGCCCTGGCCCTGATCGGCCTGGGCCTGATGCGCAACATCGGGGGGGGTGCCGGCAGTGAATCAACCTGGATGTGGTCGGAAGGGGAGGATGGGGGCAGCGCCGATCTGGCGGCGCTCAAACAGCGGTTGGAGCTCACTGAGTTGGCCCTCAAGACCGGCGCCCCACTGAGCACCGCCGAAGTAACCGTGCTGCTGGGGGCCCGCCCCGGTGGCGCCGTTGTGGAACGGGGCGGCCTGCGGGCTCGCCGGCTCAGCCGCAACGTGTGGAAAGTAAGCAAAGCCGATGAAGGGGGTTCATCCTTCCACGACGGCTTCCGGCGCCGGCTCTGACCTCGGCCTTGCGCCTGCTCAGGCCAGCCCCACCAGCTTGAGGGAGTAATCCCACACCTTGGCCGCCGTTGCAGGGTTGCTGGCCTGATCGGAGAGCTGCTGACTGAACTGCTTGCCGTTCTTGCTCTGGCGGTTGCCCCAGCTCCAATGCACTCCGGAAACGGCGAAGTCGGGATCGGCCACCACCTGGGCCACCCGCTCACCGGCCAGGGCCTGGCTCACATAACCACCGGTGATGTTCTTCTGGAACCAGGGGAAGATCCTCTGGAACAGCTTCGGGGTGTTGCGGAACAGAGGGGTGTCGGCCACGCAGCCGGGATAGAGGGAGCTGAACACGATGCCCGTGGACTGATGCAGCCGCCGGTGCAGTTCCTGGGTGGTGATCATGTTGCAGAGCTTGCTGTCCTTGTAGGCCTTGCCTGGCTTGAAAGGCTTGCTGTTGGCCATGGCAACGGGGTCCTTGAAACCGGCGGCGAAGCCACTGAGATCCCCGAGATCCGCCGGCGCGGGGATGGGGATCTTGCCGCCCAGCTCTTTGGAGTTGGCCGTCACTGTGCCGAGGATCACCACACGCCTGGAGGGGTGTTGCGACTTCTCCAGCTCCGGCAGAAGCATCTGGATCAGCAGGAAGTGGCCCAGATGGTTGGTGGCCATCGAAATCTCGTAGCCTTGGGGCGAGCGCTCAGGCTGCTTGAGCCGCGGCTTGTACACCGCCGCATTGATCAGCAGGGCATCCAACCCCAGGCCAACGGAGGCCACAAGGGTTTCCACGCCGCTGCGCACGCTGTCGAGGTCGCCGAGATCAATCCGCAGATGGTGCAAGCGCTCGCGGGGAATGCCCAGGGAATCCGCCGCCTGTCCAGCTTTCACGGGATCGCGGTTGGCGGTGATCACGGTCCAGCCGCGCTCCACCAAGGCACGGGTGGCGTTGAGGCCCACGCCGGATGTGGTGCCAGTGATTAGAACCGTTCCCGGAGCAGCAGAGTCGGCCATGGAGCGGGGTGGATTTCAGCTGCGGCCCAACCTACGGACCAGCTGGCAGCCGAGACCAGCGCTGAATCCCCACACTCAACAGACAGATACGGGCAGAAGCCTCAGGGAGGCGATCCTGGACTGGCCAGATCACCCTGGGGCTTGGCAGAGGGTTTCCACACCACTCGGAGGCGATTGGGAGCGATCCATTGGTTCTGCTCCCGGATCAGACGCTGCTCTCCATCCACACCAAACAGGGCATCAAACCGTTCACGAGCCTTGGCCAACTTTGCCTGCTCAAGCTGCAACACAGCCGCCAGTTCACCCTGGCGATCCATGCGTTCTTGATAGGCACCGGCCAGCCGCACCAAGCTGACGCCGGCTAACAGCACGAGGCCTAGCTTCACGGTGAGCCCGATCACGCTGCAGTGCAGATCTCGGCGCTCACTGGACAAACTGGCTGATGCGCCAGCCTCCAACAGCGTGGAACGACTGGGAAGAGTTGAGGAATCGGCCTGTGCGAATGCGCCAGAAGGAGCAGCATGCAGAGGGGCCGGAGAGAATGGCTCGCTCTCAGCAGCAGGTACCTGCTGAAGGACGGTCTGCCGGCCGGAGGCTGATCTTCTGGATCGTGGGCTACCGCCAGACCTGGAACCTGAACTGGCTCCTGACCTGGCTGCTGTCCTGGTGGGTGGCCGGGAAGTTGGCCTCAAGATGCCCGTTGCTCAATGTTGCATCGCTTCTAGCGGGAATCTGGAGCGCTGCCAAGGGGCAGACCCCGCCAAGGATGGACTCAGGCCTTGTACAGGCTGAAGCACAGGCGCACGGCCAGAACGCCGGCATGAGCTGCCACCACCAGGGCAATCAGCACCTGGGCCTGGCTGAGGGCGGTAACCATGGGAAGAACTGGAGGCAGGTCGGCACCATTCTTCGGCCTCGTCTGGCTACGGTCCAGATTCATGGCCCCTGCTGTCACAGCTCTTGACGCCAATCGCCGACCCGAAGGGGCCCGTGCCGATATCCGCCGCGGCCATCCAAACCCTGGATCTCCGCCCGCTGGATGGCTGGGCCTCGCTCGAACCGGCATCTCGGCTGCAGGCCGGCCCCCAGCTGGAGCTGCAGATCGACTGGCCCCGGGCCGATGACGATCCACGCGAACTCTCGGAAATCCCGGAGGTGCGCCTGTGGAGCATCCGGGCCGATGCCCGCTACCCCTGGCTGCCGCTCGTGCTGGAGCGAGCCTCCGGCCAGCTCAGCCGCCATGTGGCCATGTTGCTCCCCCACGGCTTCAGCCGCAGCGAAGGACTCCGTTTCGCTCCGGAAGCCCTCGAACTGTGGATCACCCACCGTCTTTACCTTCTCGACGACTGGGCCCGTAGCCACGGGCTGAACTGCCGTCAGAACCTCAGCCAGATGGCAGCCGTGCTGGGGCTGGAGGTGGATGCCAGCTTCTGGGAATCCCTGGACTGACTCTCCGCGACGAACTCCCGCTTCGGTCAGCCGCCGAACGGACCGGGAATCAGGGCCTGAACGGCGCGGCGGCCGCTGTCGCAGGCCACCAGGAGGGTGAGCCCCCGCAGCATCCACACCAGCTGGGCTTCCCTCAACCGGTGCAACCTGGCCGCCGACCAGCGGGCGCCCAGTGCCGCGGTGCCCCCCAGCAGCAGGCCGATCAGCAGGTGGCCACGGCCCTCGCCCACGAAGGCGGTACTTGCGGCCAGCGACGAAGCCAGCACCGCCAGCGTGCTCAGCCGCACGGCCCGATGGATATCCATGGACAGACCCTGTACCAGCAACGGCACCATCACCAGACCGCCGCCCACCCCCAGCAGGCCACTGGTGAGTCCGGCCACACCACCCACCGCAGCCAGGGCCGGCCAAGCCGGAGCAGAAACCGCGGCGGCAGGCTGCAACTGGGAGCGGGGAGCGATGGTGAAAGCCAGCACGCCGTAGAGAAGCGACTGCAGCACCAGCAGCACGCCACCCGACAACAGCCCACCGACTTGGCTGAAGCCAAGGGCACAGCAGGCGGCGGTGCCGGCCAGCACCAGCCCCTGCCGCCTGGGCAGGCTGCCGTTGCGCAGATGCACCGCACTGCCCGCCAGGGTGGTGGGCACGATCGCCAGGGTGCTGGTGGCCAGGGCCTGGTGAGGCTCCAGCCCCAGCAACAGCAGCAGCGGCGAGAACACCAGCCCGCCGCCGATGCCAAGCAGGCCGGAGAGCACCCCGGCCAACAGACCCAGCGGTAGAACTGGGAGCAGTTGGATCAGGGCAGACATCGGGCTGCAGCCATGGACGAGGCCTCAGCATCCCGTAACACGCGCCTGATCCCCCCCTGCCAGCTGGGCGGTGGTTGGCAAATGGCTCTTGATCATTGGCTTTTGCTGCAGGGACAGCCAGCCCTGCGGCTCTATCGCTGGCAGCGGCCCACCCTCTCGCTTGGATTTCACCAGCGGCGGTTGCCGGATCACTGGCGATCACTGGCTGCGGCGGGGCGGGTGGAGCTAGTGCGACGCCCAAGCGGCGGCCAGGCCGTGCTGCACGGCGGCGACCTCACCTACGCCCTGGTGTGGCCCGACCCACCCAGCGATCGCCAACAGGCCTACCGCCAGGCCTGCCTCTGGCTCCAAGAGGCATTCGTGCAACTAGGCCAGCCGCTCCAGTTCGGCAGCGCTCCAGCCTCCCTCGCCCAGAGCAGCTGCTTTGCCAGCAGCACTACCGCCGACCTGGTGGAGGCCAATGGTGTGAAGCGCATCGGCAGCGCCCAGCTGTGGCGATCCGGGCGAGTACTGCAGCACGGTTCGATCCAGCTGGCAGTGGATCAAGCCCTCTGGAGGGAGCTGTTCCGCAGCGCCCCACCCCAGCTCAAGCCCCTGGCAGCAACGCCGCAGGAGCTTGAGCGCCTGCTGCTGGAATCAGCTGCCCGCTTCCTGCCCCTTCCTCCGGCCCTGGAGCGACCGCTGCGGGCGACTGAACTGGCAGCGGTGGCCGCCGAGCTGAGCAGCTACCGGGTGGACGTGGTGGAGAGTTCACCCGAAGCCACCATGGCGCGCACCACCTGGGGCAGGGCCAAACCAAGGGGATAGGAGCTCTGGCGACGGGCGGCCTGCAGCAGCGTCTCCGGCAACTTCACACCCAGTTTGGAGAGCACCGCCTCGCCCAGCTCGGGGCGCTCCAGGGTGCCGCAGGGAAGCCCAGCCGGGCTGAACACCAGCAGCCGAGAGCAGTTGCGCTCCTCGAGTTCCTGAACGGCCTGCCAGAGCGGCGCCTCGGCGCTGATGCCGGGCAAGCTACTGAGGGGCTCGAGATGGTCTGCGACCCGGTCGCTGTCCCAGCGCTGCACAGGCAGATCCCGCAGGGCACGATCATCGATCACCCCCTGCCAGCGCCCCCGATCACACACCAGCAGCCAGTCGGCGGGTCCCACAGGGCTGGCCTCGCCAAGGCGCATTTCACTGAGCTGCCGCAGGCTGGCGTTGGCCTCCAGAACCCGGAAACGCCGTCCTGCCGCATCTTTCACCCTGAGACTGGTGAGGACACTCTGCAGCTGCAGCATCTGTTGCTGGTTACGCACGGCACCCAGGCCGAACCAACCCAACAGCATCAGCCAGGCCCCGCCCATACCCGCGCCCCGCAACAGCAGCCAGGCCCCCAGACCGATCGCCGCAAAGGCCAGCAGCCGGCCGGAGGCATTGGCCACCTCCACACCCCGGCGTTGGCTGCCGCTCACCTGCCACACCAGAGCCTTCACGATCAGCCCCCCATCCAGGGGCAGCCCAGGGAGCAGGTTGAACAGGGCCAGCACCAGATTGAGGCTGCCGAGGCGCATGACCATCTCGCCAAGCCAAGGAGCCAGATGGGCGGCAGCGTGGCTGCTGGCCAGCAGGGAGAGGCCCAGAACCAAGCTCACGGCAGGGCCCGCCGCGGCCACCAACAGGGAGCCGATGGCGGTGCTGCACTCGCGCTCCACGCTGGCCACGCCGCCGAGCATGAACAAGGTGATGCTCTTCACCTTCACGCCCTGGCTGAGGGCGACAAGGGAATGGCCCAGCTCGTGCAGCACTACCGATAGAAACAACAGCAGCGCCGTGGCCAGGGCCAGAACCCACAGCAGCGGTGCGGCCGTGGCCTGCAGGCTTTCAGTAGAAAAGTACTCCTGCTGAAAGGCCAGCGTGGCCAGGGCCAGGATGAAAAACCAGCTGGGATGAATGCGCAGCGGAATTCCCCGGATCTTCAGAAGTTGCCAGCCCTCACCCACAAGCCGATCTCCCGGTGCAGCCGGCAGTGCGGCGCTTTAACCGGATCCTAGAAACCCCTAAGCCGCGCCGATCAGCCGTGCCCAAACCCTTGCTGAAGATCTGCGGATTACGCCTGCCCGAGCAGGCAGCGGCGATTGCGGGCTTGGGGGTCGACGCCATCGGCGTGATTGCCGTACCAGGCTCCCCCCGCTGGCTGCCAGCGGCAGAACGCCCCGCACTGTTCGCCGCGATGCGGGCCGCCTCCCAGCACTGCCTGGGGGTGCTGGTTTGTGCCGATCCCCAGGACGCTGAACTGGAAGATTTGGAGCCCTGCCATGGCCATGGGGTGATCCAGCTGCATGGGGCCGAGAGTCCCGAGCGCTGCGACCAACTGCGGCGCCGCTTCGGCTGCAAGGTGTGGAAAGCAGTCCGGCTGCGCCAGCCGAGCGATCGCACTGCGCTGAATGCCTATGCCGGGTCGGTGGATGCCGTGCTGCTCGATGCCTGGGTGGCGGACCAGCTCGGGGGAACGGGCCATCGGATTCCCCTGGAATGGCTGGAGGGCTGGCAGCCGCCCCTGCCCTGGTGGCTGGCGGGCGGGATCACTGCCACGCGGGTTGCAGCTGTGCTCCAGAAACTCAGTCCCACCGGACTGGATGCCTCCAGCGGTGTGGAACGGTCGCCGGGGAACAAGGATCTTGAGCTGGTGCGTGAACTGCTGAGTGCCGTGCGTCACGTTGGGCATCCATCAGCTGGCCTTCCCCGCCAGCCCCTGGGCTAATCCAGCAGGATCAGGATCACGCTGCCAATTCACCATGCCGTTATCAAGACTGGGAGCACTGGTGCTGGGAAGCGCCCTGGTGCTGTTGTGTCCTCCCAGCCGTAGCCAGGATCTGGTGGGCTGCTCGCTGGTGGACGGCCAGCTGTCCTGCGTGCCTGGCGTGAGCGCCGATCCCCAGGCCCAGATCCGGGCGTTGCGCAGCCAGATCAGCGCCACCTTGGCCCAGGAGTCGGCCGTTCAGCAGCAAATCGATGGCCTTGAGAGCCTGGTGCTCAGGGGCGAGGCCCTGGAAGGCAGCCTGCTGCAGGCCGGCCTCAGCAATGGCCTGTTGGTCGAGCTGCCCGCCTCGGCCTTTCACTGGTACCGGCTCAATGCAGGCAGTCCCAACTGGAGCTGGATCGAAGCCGCCCAGGGGCCCACATACCGGCTGAGCACTGCAGACGTGGGCAGCCAGGTGATGGTGGTGGTGGTAATTAGTGATGCTGGCGGCCCAAAGCGCCAGGCCAGCCGCCCCGTGGGCCCCGTTGGGCGAGCGAGCAACTGACTCGCCTTAGGTGGTGAGAACGGATTCTTGCT
>JBIKUY010000368.1:0-2744 GCA_044347355.1 Prochlorococcaceae cyanobacterium
GGATCCCAGGGCCTCATCGGCCCGTGGAGACTGGGAGGCGGGCCCCACCCCGTCGCCACTGAACAGATAGCTGAGGCTGGGATGGTGCTGGAAGTAGCGCAGGATCCCAGCCAGCCAGGCCGGCCGGCTGAACAGCGGGTTCCGCTCCAGGTCGGGCCCGCCCCAGAGCAGATGGTTGCCGCCGCCGGTGCCGCGCTGGCCGCCAGCCGGGGTGGCCCGCCAGCTGCACAGCCCCACCTCCTCGGCCGCGGCCTCCAGCAGGGTGAGCCAGTCGCGGTAGTCAGCCCAGCAGCGGCAAACCGGAAGGTTGATTTCCAGCACCCCCGGATCGGCCGTCAGGCCGAGCACCTGCCAGCCTTCTGTCGCATCCACCGGCAGCAGACCGCTGTAGAGGGGGGCGGAGAGGGGCCCTCCCAGGGCTGGGCTCAGGGCCAGGCTGTTGATCGCCTGCAGCAGCAGTTCGGTGGGCCGGCGTTCCAGGGGCGGCAGAAACACCCCCCACTCCTGGCCACTGATCTCCAGGGTGAGCAGCTGGCAGGGGAGCTCCGGCGGGAAGTGTTCCAACGGCAACCGCAGCCCCGCAGGCCCCGGAGCCGGCACCAGCTGGCGCAAATCCCTGGCCAACGGCCATGGGGCACTGGTCCAGCCTGAATCAGTGCTCCAGGTGAGGGGCGACGCCCACACCCGTCGTTCGGGATCGCCGGGATCCTCCAGCTGCAGGGGTTGCAGGGCAGTGCCCAGCCTGCTGCCGAGGGCCTGCAACCAGTCTTCCGCCCGCTCGGATTGGAGCGGGCGGGCCTGGTCTGGGAGGGATGGCCAGGGGGCGATGCCCTGGCCATCGTGCCCGGTCACCAGGCGCAGGGCCCAGCGAGGGTTCACCTCTCCCTCGTAGCGCTTGCCGCTGCAATAGAGGAGGGTCGACCCTGGCCAGGTACGGCGCTGGATGGCGGCGGCCATGGCCCGCGCCATGGTGAGTTTGCTGGGGCCGTCGGCCGCCACGGTCCACTCCGCACCTTCCGGGTTCAGGGGGATGTAGGTGGGCTCACCCCCCAGGGTGAGCTGAATGTCGGCCTGGCGCAGTCGTTGCTCAGCCCTTTCGGCCGCCTGGTCCATCCAGTCCATCGATGAAGGTTGGGCTGGAGCTGGCACCACTGTTCCGGACTGGTGGACCCTGCCGCGGATTGATTCGCTACATATTTGCAGCCAATCAGCCCCGATCCCCCGGCCCTTGCGCTGTTGGTCGAATGGGGGGAGCATCGGCTGCTGGACCCGCACCGCCATGCCCCCCTCCCCCGTCCGGCCAGGACGATCCCGGCGGCCCCCTCCGGTCAGGGCGCGGCAACCCTGGCGAGCTCCCTTGGCTCTCGCCCTGGTGGTGAATCTGGCGGCCCTGGGGTACCGGCTGGTGGAGGGCTGGGATTGGGGTGACTGCTACTGGATGGTGGCGATCACCCTGAGCACGATCGGCTATGGCGAAGTGAATCCGCTCTCCACCGGCGGGCGGATCGTCACGGCGCTGCTGATCCTGGGTGGGTTGGTGGTGGTGCAGATCAGCATCCAGGGGGTGCTGGGTTTGAGTGAATCCGGTTATTTCCGCCGCCTCCGGGAGCGGCGTTTCCGTCGCTGGTTGCGTGCCATGGACAATCACGTCATTCTTTGTGGGTATGGCCGCATCGGCCGCGAGATCGCCAGTCAGGTCACCCGGGAAGGGGTGCCGTTGGTGGTGGTGGATCTCGACCCCGAGCGCGGCGCTGCTGCCCAGGAGCAGGGGCTTGCGGTGCTGGCCGCTGATGCCACCCTCGACGAAACCCTTGTGGCGGCAGGCCTGCTGCGCTGCCGCTCCCTGGTGGCGGCCCTGCCCAACAACGCGGCCAACCTGTATGTGGTGCTCAGCGCCCGGGGGCTCGCGCCCGACTGCCGGCTGATTGCCCGGGCGGATAGTGAAGAGGCGGAGCGCAAACTGCGACTGGCCGGGGCCGACGAGGTGATCAGTCCCTACGTGAGCGGAGGTCGGTTGATGGCCGCCACGGCCCTGCGGCCGCTGGCGGTGACCTTCATGGATCTGATCTCCGGTACCGACTGTGAGGTGGAAGAGTTCCGGCTCAGCAGCGATCCCAGCGACCTCGGCTCCCTGCAGGGGGCCACCCTGGGCGACCTTCAGTTGGGACGCCGCACCGGTGCCCTGGTGCTGGCGGTGAAAACGCCCCCCACCAGCAATGCCATACGCCAGTACCGGGGCTCCCAGTACCGCAGTGGTGAAGAACATCTGGTGGCCAACCCCGGGCGCGACCTGAAACTGATGCCCGGTCAGATGTTGGTGGTGATGGGCAGCAAGGTTCAGCTGGCTCAGGTGCAACAGTTTTTGGGCCCGGCCCTGCGCAGCGTGGATGTGGTGGCTGGCTGAGGACGGGGCCTCCCTCAGGTGTCTGCTTCCTCCAGCAGCTGGCGCTTCAGCTCGATCTGGTAGCCCTCGGCCATCGCCTGGAGCGCCTGCTCTTCGCGCTCATCCACCTCCAGGGCCTCAGCCAGGGTCATGTCTGGCACCTGGGTGGCGCCAACGGCGGTGAGGGCTACCCCCAGGGAGGCGCTGTCGCGATGCCAGATCGCCGCCGCCTCGGCCAATTTGCTCACAGCCTCCTCCCCCACCGTCAGCCCCCTGTGCTGGTTCACCGCCGCCGCCAAGCGCCGGTCGTCGAACACAGCCGCCGCAGCCAGATGGGCCGCATGCAGGGCTCCCAGGCTGT
>JBIKUY010000092.1:0-6899 GCA_044347355.1 Prochlorococcaceae cyanobacterium
GCCGAGGGCACGCTCCCGCACCCCCAGCCACGGTTCAGAAGGGGTGGTGTCCAGCGCGGCAGCGGGTCCCAGATCGAGCTCCTCCCGAAGGATGGTCTCCTCTCCCGGCCCCAGGGATCGGCGAGGCCTGGGCTCGAGCCGCTCGCCCAGCTTGCGCAGTTGCCGTGCCAGCCAGGTGGCCAGGTTTGAACGCAACCCCATTCGAAACCTGCAGATGTTCCTACTGTGGCGTGACTGCACCCCCTGCCGCCGCAGTTGTCGTTGCGCTTACTGTCAAGTCCATGTACGGATTGATCAACCAGGCCATCCGGGACATGATTCTCGTGAACCATGGCGAAGAGACATGGACCAGGGTGCGGCAGCGGGCTGGGGTTGAAGCGGTCCACTTTGAGGCCATGGAGCCCTATCCGGACGGCCTCACCAAGCAGTTGATCACCGCAGCCAGTGAGGAACTCCGGCAACACCCCCATGCTCTGATGCGCGCCTTCGGTGAGTTCTGGGTGACTTACACAGCAGCGGAGGGCTATGGCCCTCTCATGGAGCTGGCGGGCTCAAACCTGACGGAATTTCTGCAGAACCTCGACGACCTGCATGCCCGGGTTGGGGTGAACTTTCCCAAGCTGATGCCCCCCAGCTTCGAGACCGAGACACACCCGCCTGGCACCATGCACCTTCACTACCATTCCGAGCGCGAGGGTCTGGCGCCGATGGTGATGGGGCTGCTTGAGGGACTCGGCAACCGTTTCGACACCCCGGTGGACGTTGATCAACTGGCTTGCCGCAACCAGGGGGCCGACCACGATGTCTTCGAGGTTCGTTACGACGAACCGCCTGCGTCTGGGCCATGACTCTGGTCCCTTCGGCCCAGCACTTCCCATCTCTGTTTCCGTTTCATTGGGTCGTCGATGCGGACATGGCCATCACCCAGGTGGGGTCAGTTTTGCGGCGATTGCTGGGGGACGGGGCGATCGGCTCTCCTCTGCGGGATCAAATCCGCTGGTTGCGACCCGCTTCCATCGACTTCAGCCTGGAGGGTATGGCCCGTGCCAGAGGCCGGTTGGCGGTGCTGCAGTTCCAGGATCTGCCGCTTCAGCTCAAGGGGGAGGTGCTGGTGGAGAACGGCCTTGGGTTCTTTCTGGGCTCGCCGGCCGTGCACTCCCTCGATGCGCTCAGGCACCTTGGGATCCGCCTGGCTGATCTGCCCCGCCATGACGGACTGCTCGACTCGGTGCTGCGGCTGCAGATCAACGAACTGCTGCTGCAGGACGGGGTGTCGCGGCGTACACGCGAGCTGGCCCAGATGGCTACCCATGACGCACTCACCGGCGTGGCCAACCGACGGCTGTTCCGCCGGGACATCCAGGCGGAACTGCTGCAGCACCAACGGCTGGGAGCCCCCCTGGCCCTCCTGATGCTCGATTTGGACCGCTTCAAGAAGTTCAACGACACCCACGGTCACCTGGCCGGTGACGCCTGTCTGCAGGCGGCAGCCGAGCGGCTGGTGGCGCTGGTGGGACGGGGTGGGGATCGGGTGTATCGCTACGGCGGGGAGGAATTTGCCGTGCTCTTGCCCCACACCGATCTCCGCGGCGCGGAACAAGTGGCTGAACGCATCGTGCATGGCTTTGCCTCATCTCCCCTCCAGCTATCGGAACAGCAGCTTTCTGCGCTGATCTCCGTGAGTGTGGGCATCGCCTGGGCGGACCCGGACAGCGGGGAAGACCTCACAGACACACTCTTGACCGGCCGGGCCGATCAGGCCCTCTATCAGTCGAAGCATGCCGGCAGGAGTTGCTACACCAGCCATCGCATGAGCCCATGCTGAATCCTGGTCAGGGAGCCCCACCCAGGACACCAACCCGCCAGCCACGCCGCCTGGAGCTCTTCAGCGGGAGTTTGAGGCCGATGCCCAGTTCGGCCTGATGTTCGTGGTGCTGACCCTGGGCTCCGCCCTGATCGCCACCCTCGGACTGCTGGCCAACAGTGTGGCCGTGGTGATCGGTGCGATGGTGGTGGCCTCCTGGATCCTGCCCTGCTCCTGGGGTCGCCCTCGCCATTGCCGTCTCGCTGGCGGTGGGCTGGCTTGTGAGTTTGCCAAGCCGCGCAGGGAGGCCCTCTCCACCCTGGTGGCCTGAAGATCGTCGTTGCCCCGGAGCCGCCGGTGTGTGTGCTGGGCCTCTGCCTTTCGGCAGGCGCTTGGGTCCAGGCCTGTGGCGCTGGCCTTTCTGGAGCGACCGTTCCGCAGCCGGCTTCTGCACAGCCGGCTGGGACTCACCAGCCTGGGCCTGATGACCCTGTTGTTGGTGCCGTTGGGTAACGGGTTTTCAACTTGCGGGCTCGCTCCCGGCGGTAGGCCGAGGCCAGACGGATCGAGCAGCTGGCGGCCCAGCGTCTGCGCGAGGAAACCATCACCCGCGACCGCGATTTCGAGCTGAAAAGTCTGCGGATTGTGTGGGATGAGGACCCTCCCCCGGAGTTGCCACCCATTTAGGGGCGTGGTTTGGTGTCGCTGGGGCGAAGCACCACCAGCACCGAGCCCACCACGATCAGCACCATCAGCACCAGGCCGGCTGCCACCGGCAGCATCACCTCTGCGTCCATGGCACCAGCCCCAGCGGTTGTGGTTTCAGCCTGGCCGGGCAAGGGCTCTCCGGCAGCCAGAGGTCGAATCCCGTGGCGAATCTGCAGCGGCCGGCAAGGTGCGGGTTTCTGCCCAGCGGCCCACCACCCACAGCGCTTCAAATCTCTTTATAGTTCTGTCACGTTTCGCAACGCCCCTTCCATGGCTGACACCAACACCTCCCGCTTCGGCTTCGTGGCTTTCGCTGAAACCTGGAATGGCCGTCTGGCCATGCTGGGCTTCGTGATCGGCCTGGGCACCGAGTTGCTCACCGGCCAGGGCATCCTCGGCCAGCTGGGTCTGGGCTGACCTGCTGCGCACCCTTCACGTTTTCATTCTCTTCGCTCGTCCGGTTCTGCCGGACGAGCTTTTTTTGTGCCACGGGCCCACAGCCTCGGGGCTGCCAGCATGGCGCCACCCCCTCTGCCCGCTGGATGCACAGGACCAAGGCCGCCCGCTTCCTGTTCCTGCTGGTGGTGCTGGTGCTGGCCGGCAGGGTTCAGGCCCGCCCGAACGACCCGTTGCCCTCCTGGGTGGATGGCTCCACAAAGCGGGCGATCACCCGTTTTGTGGAGGCGGTGTCCACGCCGGGTTCTCCCCAGTTCGTTCCCCCTGGCGAACGCATCGCCACCTTCGACAACGACGGCACTCTCTGGGCTGAGCAACCCTTCTATGTGCAGGGCCTGTTTGCTCTGGATCGGGTGAGGGCCCTGGCTCCGGCCAACCCCCAGTGGCGCGAGCAGGAGCCGTTCGCCTCGCTGCTTCGCGGGGATGGCAAGAATGCTCTGGCTGGCGGCGAAGCCGCCATCAGCGCGATCGTCACCGCCAGCCACGCCGGCATCACCTCCGACGCCTTCGAGCAGGTGGTGCGCGAGTGGATCAGCACCGCCCGCCATCCCCAGACCGGCCGTCTGTACACGCAGATGGTGTATCAGCCGATGCTGGAACTGCTGGCCTATCTCCACCAGCGGGGGTTCACAAGCTTCGTGGTGTCCGGTGGGGGCGCCGACTTCATGCGCCCCTGGGTGGAGCGCACCTACGGCATCCCACCGGAGCGGGTGATCGGCAGCAGCATTCAGACGCGCTTCGAGCTGCGCGACGGCCAGCCTGTGCTGGTGCGGTTGCCCGAGATCAAGGTGGTGAATGACGGCGCGATCAAGCCTGTGAGCATCCAGCACCACATCGGCCGGCGGCCGATCGCCGCCTTCGGCAACTCCGATGGCGACCTGGCCATGCTGCAGTGGACGATGGCCGGCCCGGGCCCGCGCTTGGCCCTGCTGGTGCATCACACCGATGGCGAGCGGGAGTGGGCCTACGACCGCAGCAGTGCGGTGGGCCGGCTGGACCGGGCCCTGGATGAGGCCAAAGCCCGGGGCTGGACGGTGGTGGACATGCGCCGGGATTGGCTGGTGGTGTTTCCGCCCCGGTAGGCGGGGTAACGGGGAATCTAAAAAGTTTCCGGTTTTTGACTTCATGGTGTATCTGATTTCTTTGGCCATCAGCTGATGCCATTAACTTCAATAGATTCACCAAGGATGTTGAGCAGCAGGAGCCCATCATGAAAGACAAGCGCGAAGAGGCTGAGAAGAAAGGCACAAAGAAGGCCGCCAAGCAGATCACAAAGAAGGCTAAGAAGAAGGCTAAGGAGGCGAATTCGCTTGGCCTCAATGGTGGTCATGACAAGTACCATCCTTCACCGATCCTTGATGATTTCTCGGAATTGTCCGAGGGCCGGCTTCCAAAACTCGACCGCAAGCTTTATGAAAAGGAGCTGGCTCGCCTGCAGGTAGAGCTTGTGAAGATGCAGTACTGGATCAAGCATGTGGGCTATCGCTTGATCATTCTGTTTGAGGGCCGGGATGCGGCCGGCAAGGGGGGCACGATCAAGCGCATCACCGAGCCCCTGAACCCCCGCGGCTGTCAGGTGGTGGCCCTGGGCACCCCCTCGGATCAGCAGAAAACCCAGTGGTATTTCCAGCGCTACGTGGAGCACTTCCCCTCCGCCGGTCAGATCGTGCTGTTTGATCGGAGTTGGTATAACCGGGCCGGTGTGGAGAGGGTGATGGGCTTCTGCACCCCTGAGCAGGTGGACGAGTTTCTGTTTTCTTGTCCAGAGTTCGAGCGCATGCTGGTGCGCTGTGGCATCACCCTGATCAAATACTGGTTTTCGGTGAGCGATGAGGAGCAGGAAGTGCGTTTCCGCTCACGGCTGGAGGATCCGGCCCGCCGCTGGAAGCTGAGTCCAATGGATCTGGAATCGCGCGACCGCTGGGTGGAGTTCTCCAAGGCCAAGGACGAGATGTTCAACCGGACGAACATTCCCGAGGCCCCCTGGTTCACGGTGGAGGCCGATGACAAACGGCGTGCCCGCCTGAACTGCATCCGCCATCTGCTGACCAAGGTGCCCTACGAAGACATGACCCCCAAGCCGATTGAACTGCCGCCCCGCAAGGCCAGCGGCGACTACCATCGGCCACCGCTCAATGAGCAGTTCTTCGTGCCCAACCATTACAAGTAGGGGCTGAGCGGTCGATAGGCCGGATGCCAGTGGGCCCGATCCAGGCACTCCAGGGCCTCCTCCACCGTGGAGGCCCTGCGGGCAAGGCTCTCCCGCACGCCGGTGATGGCCACCGCTTCGGCCACGGCCCTGGCTACCGCAGGGGCCTCCTGCAGGCTCGGCATCAGGGCCGCGTCGGGGTTGTGGCTGGCGGGGATCCGCTCGGCTAGGGCCGTGAGGCCGGCATCGACCATGGCGTCGGTGATCGCCCGCAGGCCCAGGGCGGCGGCGGCAAAGCCCAGGCCGGGGAACAGGAAGCAGTTGTTGCATTGGCCGATCTGGCGCAGACCGGCGGCGGTGGTCACGGACGGGAAGGGGCTGCCGGTGGCCACAAGGGCGCGCCCCTCCGTCCAGCGCAGCAGGTCTTCCGGGCAGGCCTCGGCCAGAGGGGTGGGGTTGGAGAGCGGCAGGATCACGGGCCGGGGGCGGTGGGCGGCCATGGTGCGCACCACCTGTTCGTTGAAGGCCCCGGCCACCGTGGAGGTGCCGATCAGCACCGTGGGCTTCACGTGCTCCACCACCTCCTGCAGGCCGATGGGGCCCTGGGTGTTGACGGGCCAGTGCTCTCGTTCCTCGGCGGGGCGGGCCAGCCCGGCGGCGGCCGGGCTGAGATTGGCCATGTCCGCGATCAACAGGCCGGGCCGATCGATCGCCCAGAGCCGGGCCCGGGCCTCGCTGGTAGACAGCCCCTCCGCCTCCAGCAAGCGCAGCAGCCCCTGGGCGATGCCGCAGCCCGCCGTACCGGCACCGAAGATCACGATCCGCTGGGCACTCAGGGTCTGGCCCAGGCCGCGGCAGGCCGCCAGCACGGCCGCACTGGCCACGCCGCTGGTGCCCTGGATGTCGTCGTTGAAACTGGGCAGCCGCCAGCGATGGCGATCCAGCAGCAGCTGGGCGGTGCCGGTGCCGAAGTCTTCCCAGTGCAGGCAGGCGCCGGGGCAGTGCTCCGCCACCGCCTCGACGAATTCATCCACGAAGGCGAAGTAGTCGTCGCCCTGCAGCCTGGGCTGGCGCAGGCCCGGGTAGAGCGGGTCGCTGAGCAGGCTCTGGCGATTGGTGCCCACATCCAGCACCACCGCCAGCACCCGCTCGGGGTTCAGCCCGGCGCAGAGGGTGTACACGGCGAGCTTGCCCTGGCAGATGTGGATGCCGCCCACCCCCTGATCGCCGATGCCCAGAATGCCCTCCGAATCGGTAACCAGCACCAGATCCACCCCGGTCTGGATCTGGGCCTGCAGCACCGCACCCAGCCGGCCCCGCTGGGATGCGCTGAGGAACAGGCCGTCGATCGGGGTGCGGTAGGTGCAGCTGAAGCGTTGAATCGCTGCGCCCACGGTGGGGGTGTAAACCACTGGCAACACCGCATCGAGATGGCTGGCCAGAAAGCGGTGGAACAGCACCAGATTGCTGCGCCGCAGGTTGTCCACGAAGCTGAACTGCTCCAGCGGTCCGCTGAGGCTGTTGAAGTGTTGCCAGCTGCGCTCCACCTGCAGCTCCAGGCTTTCCACCTGCTCCGGCAGCAGCCCCTCCAGCCCCAGCGACCGCCGCTCCTGCTGGCTGAAGGCCGTGCCCTTGTTCAGGGCTGGATCGCGCAAGAGCTGCAGGCCTCGCAGCGTTGTGCTCCGTCCCTGGCTGGCCCCAGCCACTGGTGCTGCGGCTGCTGTTGCTGTCTTGGACACCATGGCCGGCTTGGATGGCGGAGCTCCCACTGAACTGGCACCG
>JBIKUY010000047.1:0-9603 GCA_044347355.1 Prochlorococcaceae cyanobacterium
GTTGGAAGAGCTCCAGATGATCTGGTAACAGCAGGCCGAACAGCAAAACCCCCAGGATCGCCGGTGCCCCCAGATGCAACGAGAAGCGGCGGATGGCCAGGGTGGCCAGCAGCAGCACACCAAGCACCGCCAGCACCACCGGTAGAGGCTGGCCCTGCACGAGCAGCGTGGACTCCAGGTCAGCCGGGAGGGCGTCGGCCGGCAGGACGTCGGCCGGGGGGGTGGCGACCAGCCAGATGAGGGGAAGAACGGAGAACGGTGTTGGCATCGGCCCAAGGCGCTCCCGCTGGGGGCGATCCTATGGGTAACGCCAAGCCTGAAACACTGGAGCACGTCGTGCCCTGCCGCCAGCGATGTGTGCCGTTGATCGCCAGCCGGTCCTGATCCTCGGCGGCGGCCTGATCGGTCTGGCGATCGCCCATCAGTGCGCCCGCCGCGGCCAACGGGTGACCGTGCTCAGCCGGCGGCGCAGCGAGGCCGCCGGCTTCGTGGCGGCCGGCATGCTCGCTCCCCATGCCGAGGGGCTGGTCGGGGACCAGCTGGCCCTGGGCCAGGCCAGCCTGGCCCGCATCCCCTCCTGGGTGGCCCAGATCGAGGCCGACAGCGGCCAGACCTGCGGTCTGCGGCCCTGCGGCATCGTGGTGCCCTTCGCCACGGCGGCCGAGCGGGACACCTACCCCACCGCCGATTGGGGACAACCGCTCGATCGGTCCGGCCTGGAACGGGAGGTGCCGGGCATCGGCCCCCACTGGCAGGCCGGACTGCTGTTCGCCCAGGACGGCCAGATCGACAACCGCCGGCGGCTGATGCGGGCGCTGGAACGGGCCTGCGTGGGCCTGGGGGTGACCTTTGAGGAGGGCACGGAGGTGCTGGCCCTGGAGCGCTCGGCCACCGGGGCCCTCAAGGAGGTGCGCCTGCGGCGGGCCGACGGGGAGGAGCTCAGCCTGCCGGCCGAGCGCGCGGTGCTGACCTGCGGCGCCTGGAGCGCCCGGCTGCTGCCCCAGCTGCCGGTGTTCCCGGTGAAGGGCCAGATGCTCTCGCTGCAGGGACCGCGCCAGGCCCTGCAGCGGGTGATCTTCGGACCGGGCACCTATCTGGTGAGCCGGGAGGACGGGCTGCTGGTGGTGGGCGCCACCAGCGAAGCGGAGGCGGGCTTCAACGAGGGCCTCACCCCCGCCGGTCAGCGCCAGCTGGAGGCGGGGATCGCCGCCCTGCTGCCCGAGGCCTGCCAGTGGCCGCCGATGGAACGCTGGTGGGGGTTCCGCCCCTGCACCCCGGACGAAGGACCCCTGCTGGGCGAAGGACCGATCCCGGGGCTGTGGCTGGCCACCGGCCACCACCGCAACGGCGTGCTGCTGGCGGCGATCACCGCTGAGTTGGTGGCTGGAGCCCTGGCCGGCAGGGTGGATGCGGAGGCGGACCGCTGGCTGGCGGCCTTCAGCTGGAAGCGCTTTCGGGGCTGATCGGCAATTCCCGCAACCCATACACCGCGATCGGGTGGGGCCATCCCTTCAGCAGGTGCTCGCCGAGAGGCTCCACATCGAACTGGTCCGGCAGCAGGGCCAGCACCTCGCCACTGATCAGCACCGGGCAGTGTGGGAAGCGGCGGCTGAGGCTCTCCAACCGGCTGGCCAGGTTCACCGCCGCTCCCACCACGGTGAACTCCAGGCGCTGGGAGGAGCCGAGGTTGCCGGCGATCACCTCCCCCAGATGGATGCCGATGCCCTGGCGGAGGGTGGGCTGCCCCTGCTCCCGCAGCTCGCCGTTCAGCCGTTCCAGGGCGGCCTGCATCGCCAGCGCGGCCCGCACCGCCGCCAGGGCCTCCGCCGCATCGCCGCGGCTGCGGGGCACACCGAACTCGGCCATCAGCGCGTCGCCGATGAATTTGTCCAGCAGACCCTCCTCCGCGATCACCGCCGCGGCAATCGCCTCGAAGTAGCGGTTCAGCAGGGCAAACAGGGCCGGGGGTGCCAGCTGATCACTGAGGGGCGTGAAGCCCACCAGATCGGCAAACAGCACCGCACAACGCGCCCGCGAGCCGCCCAGCTGGGTACCGAGTGGCCCCGGTTCCCGCAGGATGTCCGCCAGCAGGGCGGGAGAGACGCGCCGGGCGAGCACCTGGTGCAGGTAGGCGCGCTCCCGGCTCTCCCGCAGCCACTGCCCGCAGGCCCGCCCGCCGCCGCCCAGCAGCGGGGCCGCCACCAGGGCGGTGACCGGCAGCCACCACCCCGCAAGCCAGGCCAGGCTGGCGCCGCCCAGTCCCAACGCCGCCAGTGCGATCGCCGTCGCGGCCGTGCCAGCGGCCTGGGCCGACCGCGCCAGCAGAACCAGGGCCAGGGCCCCCCAGCCCAGCAGCAGCGCCACCGTGCCCGGCAGCGGCAGCGGCCGAAAGCCGCGGCCCTCCAGCACGGTGGCCAGCGCGGCGGCCTGCAGCTCCACGCTGCTCAGGGCACCAAAGGGCGATGGTCGCCGGTCGGCGAGCCGGGAAGGGGTGCGGCCGAACACGACGATGCGATCGCGCCAGAACTCCGGGGGCTGCCGCAGCACTTCCCAGGCGGACACCACCGGCACGCTGCCGGCCGGCCCGGGGAAATCAATGCCCAGGTTGGACAGAGGCGGCGGGCGGCGGGTCGCGGCGAAGGCCAGGGCTGGTGGGTGCGGCAGCGGAAAGCCGGCCAGCGCCTGCTGCTGCCAGTCGCGACCAGGGATCGCCTCGAGGGCGCCGCCCGGGCCCTCCAGCAGGGCATCGAGGCCGACCAGGCCTAGCCCATACACCGGACGGCGCAGCTGGAGCACTTCCAGTCCGGAGGATGGATCCCTGTCAAGGCCATAGCCGGCCGGCAGCACCAGCCTCCCCTGCCAGGGGCGCAACCGCTCCAGGAAAGCCCGATCATCGGCCGGGCCAAAGCGGCTGGGCTGGGAATAGAGGAAGGTGAACACCACCTGGCGGGCGCCCCGCTCCAGCACCAATGCCGCCAGCTCCCCCTGCAGCGCCCTGGGCCAGGGCCAGGGGGCATCCATCCTCTGCCACAAGGCCGAAGCGGCGATCTCCTCGGGGGAAAGCCGTTCCGCCACGCTCAACGAGGCTTCGTCCACATCGAGGATCACCAGCTCGGGTGGCGGCCGCCGAGGACCGCGCAGCCGGAAGGCGAGCGAGCGCATATCGGCATCGGCCACCTCCAACCAGGGCGCCGCGGCCAGAGCCCCCAACAGCGCCGTGCGCCAGAGCAAGCCCAAGCCCTGGCGCCTCAGCCTGCCGGCAGCCATCAGCGCCCGAAGCCCAGCTCCTTCTCGATCACCGGCAGGGTCTCCATCGGGGCGTTGAATCCATTCAGAAGGATGCTCCTGGCCCGCCGCTGATCGAGTTCACTGCGGCTGAGGCGGGTCGGGCCCTCCCAGCCCACCACCCCCGCTGCGTCCGCGCGGTGGCTGAGCTGCTCGCCGCTGCGCAGCATGAAGCGCTGGCCGGAGTCTGTGGTCACCGTCACCGAGCCCTCCCAGCTGAACACCTTGACGTCGGCATCGGTGGCGTCAATGAACACGGTGGTGCCTTCGATCGACGCGGTTCCCACCCGGGTCTTGACGCGCAGCGGCGAGCCGCCGCCGCTGCCGGGATTCACCCAGGCGATGATCTGGCCCCGGCGCAGATCCAGGCTGCTGCCGGAGAGGCGCAGCAACGCATCCCCACCGAGCCGGAAACTGCGGCCATCGGCGAGCCGCACCTGCATCCGGCCCGGCTTCTGGGTGCGGAGCATGGTGTTGAACTTCAGCACCTGGCCCACCTGGGCAGAGGCCTCAGCCCCACCAGGGGGCCGCACGAAGGCTGGTCGCGAAGGCACATCCACCACCCGCGGCGTTGGATCGGCAGATCGGGCCGACACCATCGCGGCCGCTGCTGTCAGGGTCACAGCCGAGACGGCCACGAGCGCCCCCCGCAGGAGACTGACCAGTGGGAAGGATGGCCCTGACCTGGGAAGGCGGCTGAACAAAGGGGTGGGGGCGCAAGCAGACGCCCCCAGACTGGCGACTCAGCCCTCCACGCGCCACACCTGATCGGCGGGGGTCCAGTCGCTCAGCTCAGCGGGCTGGAACCACAGACCGATCTCGAATTCAGCGGTTTCGGGGGCATCGGAGCCGTGGATCACGTTGCGGCCGATGTTCACGGCCAGATCGCCGCGGATCGTGCCGGGTTCGGCCTCCAGGGGCTTGGTGGCGCCAATCAGCTTGCGGGCGCTGGCGATCACGCCGTCGCCCTCCCACACCATCGCCACCACGGGACCGGAGGTGATGAACTCCACCAGGCCGGCGAAGAAGGGGCGCTCGCGGTGCACGCCGTAGTGGCTCTCGGCCAGCTCCCGGCTGGGGGTGAGCTGCTTGAGGCCAACCAGTTTGAAGCCCTTGCGCTCGAAGCGGCCGAGGATCTCGCCCACCAAACCGCGCTGCACCCCGTCGGGCTTGATGGCAATGAAGGTGCGTTCGGCGGCCATGGAGGTCACAGGTGGGTTGAGGGGCCATCGTGTGCGGCGGCCCCTCCTGTTGGCAAGCGCGGCCGGCACGACGCGGGCAGACTCTTCAGGGGCGCCGCCGCCGATGGCGGAGCCAGGACAGCCGCAGACCCTGACTAGATTGGCGGCCAGCCAACCTCCTGGAACGCAGCGGTCTGATGGTGCTCGCCAACCCCCACGGCACCACGCCCAGCAGTTCGGCCCATCACGTGCCAGGCAGCGCATCCCTTACCGCTGCGGTGACCCAGGCGGGAACCGCCAGCCCCTGGACCGCCGCCGACGGCGCCGCCCTCTACGGCCTCGATCGCTGGGGCGATCCCTATTTCGCCGCCAATGCCCGCGGCCATGTGTGCGTGCAGCCCCAGGGTGAGCGGGGGGGATCCCTGGATCTGGTGGAGCTGGTGGGAGAACTGCGCGGCCGCAACCTCAGCCTGCCGCTGCTGATCCGCTTCGACGACATCCTCGAAGACCGGCTGGAGCGGCTGCACGGCGCCTTCGAGCGGGCGATTGCCCAGTACGGCTATGCCGGCCGCTACCAGGGCGTATTCCCGGTGAAGTGCAACCAGCAGCGCCACGTGGTGGAGCAACTGGTGGAGAGCGGCAGGCGCTGGCACTTCGGTCTGGAGGCCGGCAGCAAGGCCGAGCTGCTGATCGCCCTCTCGCTGGTAAACGATCCCCAGGCGCTGCTGATCTGCAACGGCTACAAGGACCAGCGCTACATCGAGACGGCGATCCTGGCCCGGCGCCTCGGCCGCCAGCCAGTGGTGGTGATCGAGCAGGCCGATGAGGTGGGGCGGATCATCGCCGCCAGCCGCACCCTGGGGGCGGCCCCGCTGATCGGCATCCGAGCCAAGCTCTCCACCCGCAGCACCGGCCGCTGGGGAAGCTCGGTGGGCGAGAAGGCCAAGTTCGGCCTGTCGGTGCCCGACCTGCTGGCCACCGTGGAGGCCCTGCGCTCGGCCGATCTGCTGGGGGAACTGCGGCTGCTGCACTTCCACATCGGCAGCCAGATCAACGACATCGCCGTGCTTAAGGACGCCCTGCAGGAAGCGGGCCAGATCTACGCCGAGCTCACCCGCCTGGGGGCACCGATGGGCTACCTGGATGTGGGCGGTGGCCTGGGCATCGACTACGACGGCAGCCGTACCGCCAGTGCTGCCTCCAAGAACTACTCGCTGCAGAACTACGCCAACGACGTGGTGGCCACCGTGCGGGAATGCTGCGAAGGGGCCGATGTTCCCGTGCCCACCCTGGTGAGCGAGAGCGGCCGGGCCCTGGCCAGCCACTTCTCGGTGCTGGTGTTCGACGTGCTCGGCGCCGGCGGGCTGCCCAAGGCGGTGCCGGCGGCAGCGGGCGAGGAGGCCCTGATCCTGCGCAACCTGCGCGATACCCATGCGGCGATCACCGCCATCCCAGCCGATGACGCCACGGCCATCGGCGCCGGCCTGGAGCGGTTGCAAGAGGCCTGGAACGACGCCCTCAAGTTCAAGGATGACGCCATGGCAGCCTTCCGCCTGGGCTACATGGGCCTGCCGGAGCGGGGTCTGGCCGAGCAGCTCACTTGGGCCTGCTGCCAGGCGATCGCCGAGCGGTTGGTCCTGCTGCCGGCCGGGGCACCAATCCCTGAGGAGCTGCGGGCCCTGCCAGCGGCACTGGCCTCCACGTACTACGCCAACCTCTCGGTGTTCCGCTCCGCGCCCGACACCTGGGCGATCGACCAGCTATTTCCTGTGCTGCCGCTGCAGCGCCTGGATGAGCCCCCCAGCCGGCTGGGCAGCTTCGCCGACCTCACCTGCGATTCCGACGGCAAGCTGGCCCGCTTCATCGGCCACGGCCAGGTGAAGACCCTGCTGGAGCTCCACCCCCTGCGCGACGGGGAGCCCTACTGGGTGGGTCTGTTCCTGGCCGGTGCCTATCAGGAAGTGATGGGCAACCTGCACAACCTGTTCGGCAGCACCGACGCGGTGCACATCCGCCTGGCGCCCGGTGGCGGCTACCGGGTGGATCACGTGGTGCGTGGTGACACCAATGCCGAGGTGCTGCAGGCGATGGAGCACGATCCGGTGCTGCTGCTGGAGCGGCTGCGGATGGCCAGCGAGGCGGCGATCGCCCAGGGTCAGCTGGCTATCGGCGACGCCCGTCGGCTGATGGATCACCTGGAAACCAGCCTGCGCCAGACCACCTACCTGCAGGCCCAGGGAGCCGGTCAAGCGACCTGAGCAAACCCCTCAGCCAGCTGGAGCGGCACCGGGAGGGCTGAGGTAACGCTCGATATCCACCTCGTCGAGCTGCTCAGGCAGGAGGAAGGCCTCGGCGTACTGCCGATACACCCCCGAACGCAGAAATAGCTCAAACAGGTGGGGATCGATGTGCTGGCGATCGCGGAAGCCTGCCAGGATTGCGATGCTCTGGGAGAGGGTCTTCGCCCGCTTGTAAGGACGATCGGCAGCAGTGAGCGCCTCGAAGATGTCGGCGATCGCCAGGATCCGCGCCTTAATCGAGAGTTGTTCGCCGGTGAGGCCACGGGGGTAGCCGCGGCCGTTGAGGGTCTCGTGGTGAGCGCCGGCAATCTCGGCCACACCGGAGAGCTTGCGGGGGAAAGGCAGCGCCTCCAGCATCACGATCGTCTGCACGATGTGCTCGTTGATCTTGTAGCGCTCCTCAGTCGTCAGCGTGCCGCGCAACACCGACAGGTTGGTGAGTTCACCGAAGTTGTAGAGCAGCTCCGGCACCACCATGCGGAAGCCATAGCGGGGATCGGGCACCTGCTGGGGCGGGCGAGGGATGCGGTGCCAGGGCTTATCGGCGAGCAGCGGCTCTGTTACCGGCAGCACATCGGTGGGCCGGCAGCCGCCTTCGGTGCGGCGCTCATGCTCCTCCCAGGCCAGGCCGAGGGTGTCATCGAAATGGCGCTGCCAGGTCTGCTGGGCGATCTGCTGCAACCGCTCCAGCTTGGCGGGGTCGAACCGTTCCGCCCCCACGTTGCTGGTGGCCACGAAGGCGAAGTCGTCCTGCAACTGCTGGCGTCGGGCCTCAAAACGAGCGGCGAGCTCCTCGGCGTCGCCGCCGGCCAACAGCCCCTGCAGTCGCTCAATCTCAGCGTCGCGCAGCAGCACCTCGAAGCGGGTGCGGATCTCGTGGATGCGGTTGTAGATCGTCTCAAGCTTGGTGGCCTTGTCCACCACGTATTCCGGGGTCGTTACCTTGCCGCAGTCGTGGAGCCAGGCAGCGATGCGGAATTCGCGCCGGGCATCCTCGTCGGCAAAGGAAAAATCGGCCAGGGGCCCGCTTGTGGTGGCCGCTGCGGCCATGGCCAGCATCTGGGCCAGCTCCGGCACCCGCTTGCAGTGGCCACCGGTGTAGGGGCTCTTGGCGTCAATCGCACCCGCCAGGATGGTGATGATGGCGTCGATCAGATGTTCCTGGCTCTCGAGCAGCTGGGTGCGCTCCACGCACACCGCCGCCTGGCTGGCCAGGGCCTCGATCAGCCGCTGGTCATTGGTGTCAAAAGGCCGCACCAGCTCGCTGGCATTCGCTGGCGTGATCCGGGCCGCGGCGGCATGTTTGCGGTTGATCAGCTGCATGACCCCCACGATCTCGCCGCCGGTGGAGCGCAGGGGCAGGGTGAGCATTGACACGGCCCGATAGCCCAGCCGCTGATCAACGCTGCGATCAAAGCGATAGGGCAGCGCCGGATCGAGTTGATACACATCGGCAATATTCAGAACATCGCCGGAGATGGCGCACCAGCCCACCAGGCGCTCGGAGCTGAAGGGGAAACGGATCTCAAGCAGTTGCTGTTCCAGCCTCTCCGCCACACCGCCCTGGACGCTGGCACGCTGCATGCTGTCGTTCTGCAACGCGGCAAACCAGAGCTGATCCCCACCGCCGGGATCGGCGTGCGGATCGGCCCGCTCCACCAAAAAGATGCTGCCGGCATCGCTGTTGGTGAGCTGGCGGGAGATCGTGAGGATCAGATGCAGGAGGGTGCGCAGATCCCTGGCGTCACTGAGAGCAGTGACGACGCTCAGGATGTCCAGCAGGGCTGGATCGGTGCCAGCGCGACCGGCACTCACTGGGTTGTCCGTTCGGGTGTCAGTCGGGTTGTCAGTCATCACTGCCGTCCTCTCTGCAGGGCAAGCCAGAACAGCGCGCTCACAGCAGGGCCAGTCTGCTACCGATCGGCACGGCGATGGGGGCCCAGATCAGCTTGCACTGCAGGTAAAGCGACTGGTCGAGCTGCAGCCCAGCAAGCCACCACAAAGTCTTGGATGCCGGCGTGGTCTCCAACCAAGTAGGCCAAGACATCATCACCACCACAAGAACGAAACACTGTCCACGGCAACCGGAACACACCGCACATCAGCTGGGGGACAGTGAATCAGCTCTATCCGTGGTTGCTCAGCGGAGTCGCTCAGCGGGCGCAGAAACGCACCTGCAGTTGAAGGCGATCGACGGGACGGGCCAACTCCTCAGGGTCAAACGGCGCCACAGCTGCATCAGCCGAAGCCATCGCCCGCATGGCCATGGGCTGCGGACCGCCCTCCACCTGCAGATCAAGGGGCTGAAGCTGGCGCTTGCCGATGGCCGCGGCCATGTCCTGAGCCTGCTCCAGGGCGTCCTGATAAGCGAGTTCCAGCAATTGGCGACGCGTTTGGCGGTTCTGGCGCTCATCAGCCCTGGTGCTCACCGGTGCCAGCCGCACCCCGGGCAGGCTGCCCACCTCGCGCACGAGTTGCTGCAGGCGCTGCGGCTGCAGGCGACCCGCCACCGAGAGGCTGGCCTCCACAGCTGCGGGGCGGCCCCGCTGAACCGGAAGCTCCCAGGTGGACGGCGAACTCACCTGCAGGTCTTGCACCTGCAAGGACTGCAGAGCAGAACGCACGGCGGCCAGGCGCCGTTGCAGCTCCGCCAGGGCGACATCAGACGACGCCCCCTGGGCCTCCAGGCGCAGCGACAGCTCCAAGGTGTCGATGGCCCGCTTGATCTGGGCATGACCACTGCTCTGCAACACGGTGCCTGAGCAATTGAGCTGCACCTGGGTCTGGGCCCAGACCTGCTGGCCAGGAAGCATCCCCAGCACCGGCAAACTCAACAG
>JBIKUY010000067.1:0-7832 GCA_044347355.1 Prochlorococcaceae cyanobacterium
AACTGCAACCAGGTGAGCACAGCCGCACTGGTGGTGACCACGGCCTCCTCACCACAGCCCAGGCCCAGGCCGAGCGTTGCCACCTGATCGGGCTGGATGTACCAGATCGGGCCGGTGCCGTCGTGGCGATCGCGACGCTCCTCGATCAGCTCGCGCAGCTGGCCATCAGCGCTGAGCTGGCCAAGAGGAGCCAGGAGCACAAGCAGGGCATCGGCCTGTGCCACGCCAGTGAGCGGGTACGGATCCGGAAACGGGAAGGCCATCAAAGGGATGCGACGAACTCGCAATCTTGAAACTGCGTCTAAACGCTAGCGTTATATCGTTTACCTTTGAACCGGCATTCCCGCCTTCCGCCCTGCTTGCCATGACCACCACCCCGTTCCCCTCGATCTCCGACCACGCCAGCCCCCAGGACGCCCAGCTGCGCAAGGGCTTCGGCCCGCGGGTGCGCAAACTGCACGCCCGCATCGGCAAAGCCCATCACCAGGCCGAGGGCATGCGCTTCTCCAGGGCGCTGCTGGCGGGAGAGGCCACCCCCCTGCAGCTGGCCGCCCTGATCCGGGCCCTGGCCCCGGCCTACCGCCTGCTGGAGCAGCAGGCCCCGGCGGCCGCTCAGGCCCTGGGGGCACGCAGCATTCCCTGGAACGCCCTGGCCCGTACAACGGCCCTTGAGCACGACCTGGCCAAGCTGGCCGGCCTACCCGCCACCCCTGCCTCGCCAGCGGCCAAGGCCTGGCTGGCGCAGCTTGAGCAGCTGGCGACCTCAGCCCCCCACCGGTTGATGGCCCACGTGTATGTGCGCTTCGGAGGCGACCTCTCCGGCGGGCAGCAGCTGGCCGAGCAGGCTCGGCAGATCCTGGAGCGAGCTGGCCTGCCCAGCCTGAGCTTTTGGGTGTTCGAGCGTCCCCTGTCCGAACTCAAGGCCGGCCTGCACAACGGATTTGAAGAGCTGCAGCTGAGCAGCCAGCAGGAGCAGGAGCTGCTGGAGGAAGCCGAGGTCGCCTTCCACGCCACCCAGCGGCTCCTGGCCGAACTGGCAGAGCTCCGCTGAGCTCCCCCCAGAGCCAGCCCCCAAGCCAACCCAGCTGCAAATCCCGACAGCCACCCCGCCATGACCACCACTGGCCTCAGCCCCCACGCCCTGCTGCTCAAGTACGACCAGCCCGTGCCCCGCTACACCAGCTACCCCACCACCGCCGCCTTCAGCGATGCGGTGGGGGAGGAGCAACTGCGCCGGCAACTGGGTGAGGCCAGCGACGCCCCCCTGTCGCTCTACGTGCACGTGCCCTTCTGCCGCCATGCCTGCTGGTACTGCGGCTGCAACCGGGTCACCACCCAGCTGGGCTCCAAGGTGGTAGCGCCCTACCTGGCCACCCTGGCCCGGGAGCTGGAGCTGGTGAGCGCCGCCCTGCCAGCGCGGCGGCGCCTGGCCCAGCTGCACTGGGGCGGCGGCACCCCCAACTACCTCAACGCTGGCGAACAGCGCCAGCTCTGGGAATTGATCAGCGAACACTTCGAGCTGGAGCCCAACCTGGAGGCCTCGATCGAAGTGAACCCTGAATTCCTCAGCCGTGATCAGGCCCTGGAGCTGCGGCAGCTGGGCTTCAACCGCATCAGCTTCGGCATTCAGGACGCCAACCCCGAGGTGCAGCAGGCGGTGAACCGGGTGGTTCCGGCGCAGCAACTTCGCTACGCCATGGAATGGCTGCGGGAGGCCGCCTTCGACAGCGTGAATGTGGACCTGATCTGCGGCCTGCCCCTGCAGACCCCCGAGCGCTTCAGCGCCACCCTGAAGCTGGTGCAGGAGCTGCGCCCGGATCGCATCTCCCTGTTCTCCTTCGCCTACCTGCCCGAGCAGCTGCCGCTGCAGCGCAGGATCGCCGCGGCCGACCTGCCCAGCCAAGAAGAGCGGATCGCCATGCTTGAGCAGGCCAACCGGCAGCTCACCGCCCACGGCTACGAGGCGATCGGCATGGACCACTACGCCCTGGCCGGCGACAGTCTGGCTGCAGCGGCGCGCGAAGGACGGCTGCACCGCAACTTCCAGGGCTACACCACCGGCGGTGAGCTGGATCTGCTCGGCATCGGACCCACGGCGATCAGCCAATTCACCCACCTGTTCTCCCAGAACCAGCGCGATCTCAAGGCCTGGCGACAGGCGATCGAGGCCGGCTGCCTGCCGGTGGAGCGGGGCCTGGAGGTGTGTGATCCCGAGGTGCTGGAGCGCCGCCACCTGATCAAAGAGGTGATGTGCCATTTTCTGGTGGAGCTCGATCTTGATCGTTTCACCCAGGAGTGGGCCGACCTGCAGGCCCTGGCTGCCGATGGTCTGGTGGAGCTGCAGCGCCAGGAGAATGGGCGAGGGGTGATCCGCGTCACCAAAGAAGGGCGCTGGCTGATCCGCACGGTCGCCGCCGTGTTCGATCCCCAGCAGCGCCTGCAGGCCAGGGGGTCACGGTTGGTATGAGCCAGGTCGTCTGCCCGGGGTAACCCACAGTCGAGCAACAAAAAGCCCGCAGCTAAGTGCGGGCTAGGGAAGCTAATCAGAGAGATTTCAGGTTAGGAGAACCACAGCGGGCAGCCCCAGGCCTCAAGGGCTGGGGCCTGAACCGCTGATCACTTGGCCGAAGCGGCAAAGTCGGGGTAGGCCTCCATGCCATGTTCGCCGATGTCGAGACCTTCGATCTCTTCCTGTTCGGTGACGCGGATGCCACCGAAGATGGCTCCGATCACCGACCAGAGAATCCAGGAGGTCACGATTGCGAACAGGCCGATGGCCACAACCCCCACGATCTGGAAACCGAGCTGAGCGAAGCCATGGCCGGTGAACAGACCTTTGTCGGTGTTGAACAGACCCACAGCCAGGGTGGCCCAGATGCCGCAGGTGCCGTGCACCGAGAAGGCACCCACCGGATCATCGATCTTGAGGCTGTCGATGAACGCCACGGAGAACACCACAAGCACCCCGGCGATGAAACCAACCACCCAGGCGGCGGGCATCGAGAAGCCATCGCAACCGGCGGTTACACCCACCAACCCGGCGAGGATGCCGTTAATGGTCATGGTGAGGTCGGGCTTGCCACCGGTGAACTGGCTCACCAGGGTGGAGGCGATGCCACCGCCAGCAGCACCAAGGGTTGTGGTAACGGCGATGTAGGGAACTTCAGGAGCCATGGAAAGCCAGGAGCCGGGGTTGAAGCCGTACCAGCCAAGCCAGAGGATCAGGCAACCCAGAGTGGCCATGCCCAGGTTGTGGCCAGGAATGGCCTGGGGCTTACCACCGATGAACTTGCCGATGCGGGGGCCGAGAAGGATGGCACCTGTGAGTCCAGACCAGGCACCGACGCTGTGCACAACGGTGGAGCCAGCGAAATCAATAAACCCCAGCTTATTGAGCCAGCCCTCACCCACGTTCCACTGCCAGGAGCCGGAAATGGGATAAAGGATGCCAACAAGAACGAGCGAGAAAATCACAAACTCGCCGAACTTGATCCGCTCTGCCACAAGGCCGGACACGATCGTTGCCGCGGTGCCGGCGAAAGCTACCTGGAAGAGGAAGTCCACACTGGGGACCAATTTACCCTCGGTCACCATTTCAGGGGTAACTGTGGGATCGAAGAAAAGACCACCGAACTTGAGCCAGCCGGGAATCACCCAGTCGGCGTTGTACATGATCTTGTAGCCGATGAACCAGTAGGCCGTCACCGCCAGGGCAAAGACAATCAGGTTCTTGGCGAGGATGTTAACGGCATTTTTTTGGCGACACATACCGGCTTCCAACACGGCGAAGCCGGCGTTCATGAAGATCACCAGAGCGGCGCAGATCAACAGGAACATGTTGTTGGCCAGGAAGGCCGCGTTCAGCTCAGGCAGTTCGGCCGCATGGGCCGAGAGGTTAAAGACCCCCAGACCAAAGAGAGCCAGGGGAACGCAGGCAAGCCAGATGAGCCCCCGCTGGGAGGACATCCCGCGAATGCTGCGCAGAAGCATCGAGGGGGCCTCGAGCAAACTTGCCTCCTTCAGGTGCCTTGCACGCCTGGGAGGGTGAGAAGCAATGGTCATGGGCAGTTTGGAACGACAGCTGCACGGGAATTTGGATGCCCTGCGACATCCATCGGCACCGACAATGCGTCGAAGCTGCCCCCCTTGATGTTCGTTTCGCTACAAAATGGCCTGCCATCCATCCGCAGATGCGGGCTGAGATTGTTGCGCCACACCCGCAAGGGTGCTGATTTGCCACCATGCTGGAGCAGCTGCAGCCATCGCTACAGAACGATGGGCAGGCAGCCCCTATAGAAGTCCCGTTTTTCCGAGCACGCGTGAAACAGATTCAAGCCATCATCCGGCCCGAGAAGCTGGATCCCGTGAAGGATGCCCTGGTTGCACTCGGCATCAACGGCATGACCGTTACAGCTGTTCAGGGCTTTGGCCAGCAGATGGGTCACACCGAGGTCTATCGCGGGGTGAAGATGGAGGCTCGCCTGCTCTCCAAGGTGATGGTTACAGCCGTTGTGAAGGAGGAAAGCGTGGATGCGGTGATTGAGGGAATCCTTTCCAGTGCCCGCACCGGCGAGATCGGCGACGGAAAGATCATCATCACCAATGTAGAAAACTCCATCCGGATTCGCACTGGCGAAACCGGTGACATCGCTCTCACCAACTGAGGGGAGGATCCCTTCAGCCAAACTCTGCAGCCTTACGTCCAGAGCCAGATCAACAAAAAGCGCCCCCGCAAAGGGGCGCTTTTATCATGGTAACCCTGACGACTAGTCCCTTAACAGTCAACCGACAGCGGCGGCAGCGCGGTCGAAGTAGGTGCCGACTTCGCTCATCAGAGCGGAGCAGTCGCCGGGGGTGATGCCGTTGCGATCGTTGGCGATGGCGATGGCAGCGTCCTTCATCTTGCGCACGCCTTCAGCCACGGAAGCGCCGGGGACGCCGAGGGCCAGGTAGGTCTCACGCAGGCCGTTGAGGCAGCGGTCTTCCAGCACGGAAGCGTCGCCGGTGAACACGGCGTAGGTCACGTAGCGGAGGATGATCTCCATGTCGCGCAGGCAAGCAGCCATGCGGCGATGGGTGTAGGCGTTACCGCCGGGGGCGATCAGGGCAGGCTGGGCCTCGAACAGATCGCGGGCAGCGTTGGTGACGATCTTGGACGCATTGGAGGTGATGCGGTTCACCGTGTCCATGCGCTTGTTGCTCTCGGCGACCATGGCCGCGAGGGCGTCGATCTGACCAGCGTTGATGAATTCGCCGCGGGCATCGGCCTGGGCGACCACCTTGGTGAAGGCGTCAAACATTGAGGAGCTCCTGTTCTCGACGGGGGGTCGGGGAGGGTGGTGATGTGTCAGGTTGGCTGTCACCCAGAGGCGGTGGACCTGCAGGCCCGCAGCAGCCAGGTACTCGTCAACTTGGACGGGACTATTGTTGTCTGCCCTCTGGCCAGGGATGAAGGGTCGTTAACAAACGGTCACCCCTGGCATAAACGAGTACTGGCGAGGCTTTTGCCCAGCCAGCTCGCTTAACCAGGTCGACTGGTCGGCGGGGGCTGGCAAGTGGGCGCTGGACAAAAAAAAGGCCCCTGAGGGGCCTGGGGGTGATTTCAAAGCCTGGTGCCCTGAAGGGGCAGGGAGAGTGGAATCACCCCTTGTCCGCTTTGCTGTTCACTTTTTTACGGGCCGGAGCTGGTGCGGAAGCCGCGAAGTCGCCACCATTCACATTCACTCCGGTGATTTTACCGCCCATGCGCTGCACCATGCGCATGGCTTCGTTCATGCGCGTGAACGGCACATTCATCACCATCTCGGCAGTTCGGGAGAAGTCATTGTTGTTGACTCCGGTGACGGTGAACGTCACCTGGCGGCTGCTGCTGAAGCTGGTGCCACGGGTGCCTGCTGAAACCTTCATGGTTGGAGGAGGAGAGGGGACGGGAGGGGTGTTCAGTTCACAGGTGTGATGCTGGCGATGCGACCACCTTCTCGGTGAATCTGCTGCTGATACTCGAGGAGTTTGTTGAAGGGGATGAAGCGCACGCGATTGCTGCGCTTGTGCAGCCGGTAGTTCGTGAGTCCAGTGATCTCAACCCGGAAGGTGCGGCCTTCCTCTCCTGCGCCCACGCCTTGGCGGGTCACGCCATCAGTGCTCACCTTGCGGAATACGGATCCGGCGGCATTCGGGCTCACCACCGGTAGGGCTTGCTCCGCATGTACGGAAGGGTTGAGTCGGGACTGATTCTTAAGCAGATCCCCACGAACAGAGGCCCCAACACCACGGGTGAGTTGCAGCATGTAGGAAAACTGCAGGCCCTGCTGGCCAGCATTGTAGTTGAAGCCATGCAGGAACGGCACGACTTCCTCGCCGAAGCGCTCCTGATACTCGGGGCTATCGATATAGGAGTCGATCTCCGCGTCGAAACCCTGCTCCTGCAGGATGGTGAAGTGGTGCAGCATCTCAGCCTTGTTCTGAGGTGCTCGTCCCAATAGGTGCTTGAAGTTCAGTTCAATGAACCGATAGGGGTTGCAGTTTTCAAAAAACTTTTGCTTATAGAGCCCGCTCTTTGCTACCTGGCGGACAAATTCACGCACACTCAGATAGCCGCGCTTGAACAGTGACTCGGCGCCCTCGAGACGCTCGCTGTTCATTACGTACTGATTGCCCAGCACCTGTTTGTAGACGGCACGGATGAGTGCGGCTTTGTCATCGGAGCTGGCGTTACCCCAGTTCTCCTTGGGGCGCGCATTGGCAAAGCGTTCGATGCCCAGATAGGCAGCGTTGGCAAGGGTCATGGGAAGAGGGCGGGCGTGAAGGGCCTGATTGCAGCGCCGGGGGATTGGATGCCGAGAGGGCATCCGTTGGCAGGCGCGCCGGGATCGGAGCGGAGGGCCGCCGGCCCAGATGACTGCTGCTCTGGCTGTCTTGGAGATGGCCTGGGGGTGGCATCCAAGGCAGTTAGCACAGCAGTCAGCCGAATGGATCGGACCGCACCAGTGCGGATCCTATGGGCCCGATTCGGTCTGTTAGCAGCCCTTTCAGAATCGTTACAAAGGTTGGGTCTGGTCAGTCCGTCAGCACTCGATACCATCGCGCCAAAGGCTGAGTCAGCCTGCCTTCCACGCTGCTTGTTATGTCTTCTCTTCAACCGGCTTCCCAGCCCGTCAGCCCCGGGGCTGCTGGTGCCGAGTGTCACGAGCGCCTTGCCGAGCAGTTGCACACCCTGTCTGAGGTGGTTGAAACCATCACCTATCGCCTGTTGGAACTGGAGGAACGGCTCACTGAGCAGGAATCCCAGTTGCAGGCGATGCATCAGCAGGCTGGAGCATCGGTGCAGTTGAGCGAAGGTGCCGAGCTGTGTTTTGACGACACCGAAGAACGCCTGGTACGGCTGGAGTCTCTGCTGAATGGGATGGAGCCGGACCCTTCAGCTGGGACATCCCGCCATCTTCAGCCGGTGAGAGGCAACCACAAGATCGCAACAGAGCCGGATCCGCAGGTCAGTATTGATGGCCCCTTCCTGGAGGAGCCGGAGCAGGCGTTCATGGATGATCTCCAGCTGCAGGACACGCAGATCGATCTGGAAGATCTCACCGCCTGAAAGCTGCCTCCCAGCTTGCCGGGATTTCGGTGCTGAAGTCGTCGGTGCGGCTGAACTCAAAGGGCCCCGCCAGGGATCCCCAGCGCTGCTCGTGGGTGAGGGGGTCATGGCCCGTGTCGATCGTGCGCATGCCCTGTTCATCCAGTTCCAGGCGGCTCACCAGATAGGTGACGCTGCCCTTGCGCTCCACCAGGCAGCGGCAACCCGGTTCCACCTCGCCGACAAAGCCGCTGCCCTGTTC
>JBIKUY010000049.1:0-9381 GCA_044347355.1 Prochlorococcaceae cyanobacterium
AGGCGCCAGGCCCGCAGTAGGGCCTCCACATTTTTTTCGGTGGCGATGCGCCCCATGTAGAGGAACACGCGCCGGCCTTGGGCGCGCTGGCAGATGTCGGCGTGGAGGGGCGTTTGCGCTATGGCCGGCTGCCAACTGTTGGTGTTTACCCCATTGGGAATCACGGCCAGCCGTTCCCGGCGCACGCCCAGCCGTTGCAGCACCTCAGCCTGTAGTTCAGAGAACACGATCACCCGGTCGAAGCGGGCCAGCGCTGGGGCGTAGAGCTGGTAGGTGAGCTGTTGGGTGCCGGCGGTGAGGTTGCGCAGACCGGCATCAAAGGGCGGGTGGAAGGTGGCCACCAGTGGCAGCCCGAGCTGCTGGCAGAGCTCCGGCAAGCGGAAGTCGAGGGGGGAGAGGGTGAGGCTGGCATGCACCAGATCGGGCTGAAGCCTCTCCAGCGACTCGCGGAGCTCCCGCAGCGCCCCTGGGGAGGGGATCGTGTACACCTGCGATTTCACCAGGTAGGGCAGGGCCACCACCGGTGATTCCCATCCCTGGGACTCCAGTCCGGCATCCGGTTCCTGGCCAGCGTTCTTGGCCAGCGATTGCTCGGTGAGTGTTTTTCCGGTGATGGATTTCCCTGCAACGGATTTCCCGAGCAAGGCGGCTGGGGAGGCGGAAGCGGGAGACTGGGAGCTGGGGATAGGGCCTGCAGGGGGCTGAAGTCCTGGCTGGCCTGTGGCCGGGGTGTCGAAGTGAATGAAGCTGATGCCGTGTCCGCGGCTGCGCAGCGCTTCGGTGGTGGTCAGTCCGTAGGTGACGTTGCCGCAGAACGGAGATTTCTTGCCCAGCCAGGCAATGTGGCCCACCAGCCCTCGTGCGTGAGGAAAGCCAAACTAACAGCGGCGCCAGGGACGCTCGGCCAGCGCTGCCGCCAGGGCGATTGCCGCCAGGGTCCACAGCACCGGCAACAGACCCCAGCGGCTCACCACAGCGCCGGCCAACACCAGGGGCAAGCTGAGGGCGATGTTGATCAGATTGTTCTGTAGGCCAAAGACTTTGCCGCGCAGATCTTCCGGTGTGTCCTCTTGGATGGTGGTCTGCGCCGGGATGGCCAGCATGGCCGCCCCCACCCCCAGCACAGCGCAGAGCAGCAGCGTGAAGGGGAGGCTGCCGCGCAGCTGGCCGAGCAGTACCAGGCTCCAGGCGATCGTGCCCAGGCCGGCGGCGGCCAGGTGGCGGCGGTTGAGGCGATGGCCCAGCTGGGCCACCGCCAGGGCGCCTGTGGCCAGGCCGAGGCCGCTCATCGCCAGCAGCAGGCCGAAGCGGGTGGGCCCCAGATTGGGCACCGCGGCGGCGAGGCTGATCGCCAGCACATAGAGGGCTGCCAGCAGGCTGTAGAGCAGCACCAGCTGGAGCATGGCGCGGGTCACGGCCGGCTGCTCGCGCAGCACGCTGAGCCCCTCTCCAATTTCCTGCCAGACCGAACTGTGGCGGGGCGGCCGGCTGGCTTCCTGCCAGCGGATCCGGCTGATCGCCAGGGCGGCGGCGCCGTAGCAGACCGGCAGCAGCACGAATTCCCCGCCGTTGATGCCCAGCTGGGCCAGGCCGTGCTGCAGCCCGCGCAGGATTGGGTCGCCCAGGGCGAAGCCCACGATCGTGGCCGCCATGCTGGTGGCCTGGTAGAGGGAGTTGGCGGCCAGCAGCCGGTCGGCCGGCACCAGCTGGGGAAGGGCGGCCTGCTCCGCTGGCGCGAAGAATTGGGTGAGCACCGACTCCAGAAAGGTCATCGCCACCAGGCCCCAGTAGCCCCAGCTCAGGCCCAGCCACTCAGGCCCGGGGAGCAGACAGAAGGGCGCCAGCAGCACCAGCAGCGCTCGCAGGCCATTGGAGGCCACCATCACGGCCCGCTTGGGCCAGCGGTCGGCCCATACGCCTGCCACGGTGCCCAGCAGCATCGCTGGCAGGGTGTTGGCCACGTAGATGCCGGTGGCCAGCAGAGTGATCATCTGGGCCCGGGTCTCGGGTAGATCGAGGCGGATCGCCGAGGCTGCCTCGGCCAGGGCGGGGTTGGCCTCCGGCGTGCCCTTCACCCAGGTCTGGGCGATCAGGAACACCATCAGCACGATGTAAAACTTGTCGGCCAGCTGGGAAAACACCTGTCCGATCCACAGCCAGCGGAAGTCGCGCAGGCTGAGTACGGCCCGCAATCCGGTGGCTGGCGGGGCCAGCCGCGCCCTGGGGTTCAACCTGCCACCTGCCTGCTCACGGCTGGTCATGATGCATCAGCCCAGGCCCCGCGCAGCAGGCGGAAGGAGCGGGGGCGGCGGCCCAGGTGTTCATCGCACCAGCGGCCCACCAGCTCGAGCAGATGCAGCCACACCTGGGGTGGGCCCATCAGCTCCCCATCGCGGCGGCGCGGCAGCACCGGCCGCACCAGCCGCTGCAGCAGGGCCAGTTCGGAGGGGTTGAGCATCAGCGGCGCGCCGGGAATGGCGCCGATCACCAGACCTTCGCTGCTGATCAGGCTGCAGCGCCAGCCCCATTGGCCGATCGGCGGGTGGAGGGGCTCGCCGCTGCGGGCGCAGTGGGCCAGGGGCAGGGCGTAGCCGCCAAGGGCCAGTAAGTGCACGCTGGCGTGCACGGCGATCGCCAGGGCCTCGCTTTGGCAGGCAGGCTCGCGAACCAGGGCATCCAACCGGCCCAGCTGCATCAACACGGTGGCCAGCATGCCGCTGGCCGGCGCTTCCCCCGGCACCATCGCCAGGCACAGCTCTGCCTGGGCCTGGGCGCAGGCGAGGCACTCCAGCTGCTGGGCCAGGCCGCTGTAGTTGCGCAGCACCTTCAGCTGGCGTACGCGCCGCAGGCCGCGCCGGCCGCCCACCTGCAACTGCAGGTGGGCCAGGGGCACGGCGGAGGCCAGGCTGCTCTTCGGCCGGCGGGCGCCGGGCACGGCCAGGCGCAGCAGCCCGTGGGTTTCGGTGAGCAGGGTAAGCAGCCGGTCGTGTTCGCCCAGGGGCTTGCAGCTCAGGGCCAGACCCTCCAGCACCTGGCCATCCAGGAGAGGACCATCCTGCTGGGGGCCAGCGGCAAGGGGGGCATGGCCTGGCGAGGCGCTCACCGCCGCTTAGGCCCGCAGGGCCTGGATCAGGCTGACGCCGTGGCTGGTGCCCAGCCGGGTGGCGCCAGCCTCCACCAGGGCGAAGGCCAGTTCTGGGCTGTTGATGCCGCCGGAGGCCTTCACGGCGGCGCGGCCGCGGGCGAGCTGGCGCAGCCGGCCCACCTGTTCGGCGCTCACGGCCGCCCCGAAACCGCTGCCGCTCTTGAGGAAGCGGGCGCCGGCATCGATGCTCACCTCCACCAGCAGCTCCAGGGCGTCGGGTTGGAGGCGGCCGATCTCCACGATCACCTTCACCGGCAGCCCGATGGCGCAGATCGGCGCCAGGTCGGCCAGCAGCGCACCGTGGTCGCCGTCCGCCAGGGCGCCGAAGTCGGGCACCACGTCGAGTTCGTCGGCGCCGGCGGCGGCGGCCATCTCCGCCTCGGCCAGCTTGAGCGGCGCGGGCACGGCGCCGAAGGGAAAGCCCACCACACTCACCAGTTTGGGCACGGCCCCGCGGCCGCTGTCCTGGGAGGGCAGCAGCTCGCGGGCCAGCTCAAGCCAGCGGGAGGCCAGGCACACGCCGGCGAAACCGAAGTGGCGGGCCTCCTCGCAGCAGCGCTGAACCGCCCCGCGACCCTGGTGGGGGTCGAGCAGGGCGTGGTCGATCAGCGGCGCCAGGTCGGGCAGGTCGGCACTCACGCCGGCTTGGCCTGGATCACCCCGAAGCCGCCGTGGTTGCGGTGGTACAAAACCTGCAGATCGCCGCTCTCGGCGTCGCGGAACACGTAGAAGTCGTGGTCGATCAGCTCCAGCTGGTGCTGGGCCTCCTCGAGGCTCATCGGCGGCATGTCGAAGTACTTGCGCCGCACGCCGCGGCTGGGCAGTTCGGCTTCTTTGCCATCGGTGAGGCTGGCTCCGGGCGGGGGCAGGGTGGCGGCTCCGGCCTCCTCGTCGCGGGCAGAGCGGTGCACCGGACCGTGGTGGCGCTCATGCAGGCGCTCCTTGTAGCGGTTGAGCTGGCGGGTGAGCTTGTTGGCCACCAGATCAATGCTGGCGTAGAGGTTGTCGCTGCGCTCCTGGGCACGGATCACCGTGCCGTTGGCGAACATGGTGACCTCGGCGATCTGCTGGGGCACCCGCGGGTTGCGGGCCACCGACAGGTGCACATCGGCCTCCTTGACCATGCCTTCAAAGTGGTTGATGGCACGGGTGAGCTTGGTTTCGGTGTAGTCCCGGATGGCGGGAGTTACTTCAAGATTGCGGCCATGAATCAGCAGTTTCATGAGGTGGGAGCAGCCTCCGTTGCTCTCTGCTTCAAGGCTAGGTAGGCCGACCCATGGCACCCCGGCTCGACGCAATCCTTTTTGAATCCAACGGGCCGATCGGGTTTGAACGGGGCTGGCGGGCCCAGCAGATGCTGCAGCAACGGCTGCTACAACACCCTGACGGGGCCGATGGGCTGCTGCTGCTGGAGCACGAACCCTGCTACACCCTGGGCCGGGGGGCCAGCACCGCCCACCTGCGCTTCCCAGCGGAGACACCGCCCCTGCCGCTGCTGCGCATTGACCGGGGCGGTGAGGTGACCCATCACGCCCCCGGCCAGCTGGTGCTCTACCCGGTGCTCAACCTGCAGCGCCATGGGGCGGATCTGCACCTCTATCTGCGCCAGCTGGAGCAGGTGGTGATCGATCTGCTGGCCGGACTCGGGCTAGCGGGCGAGCGGATCGAGGGCCTCACAGGCGTGTGGCTGGAGGGGCACAAACTGGCGGCGATCGGGGTGGGCGCCCGCCGCTGGATCAGCCAGCACGGCCTAGCCCTGAACGTGGACTGCGACCTGGCGGGCTTTGGGGCGATCGTGCCCTGCGGCATTGCCGAGCGGCCGGTGGGCCGGCTTTGCGACTGGCGACCGGAGCTCACGGCCGCCGCGCTGCGGCAGCCCCTGCTGGCGGCCTTCGCCGAGCGGTTCCAGCTGCGGCTACGCCCCCCCCACCCCCACGAAGCTTTGCAGGGGTGGTAACCCTTGGGTGGATTTGCCTCAGCCGATGGCCCTCGCCTCGATTCACTGGACGGCCAGCCGCCATGACAGCCAGGCCCTGACCCAGCGCCACGACTGGAGCTCGCTCACGGGGCTGGAGCAGCTCTGGCCGGAGCTGGCTCGTCTGCACGGCGATGGGACGGCGCTGGAGGCGCCCCATGCGGCCGAGCCGGAGACGTTCAGCTACCGCCAGCTGCACCAGGGCATCGAGCAGGTGGCAGCCGCCTTTGCGGCCCTGGGTGTGGCCGCGGGGGATGTGGTGGCGCTGTTTGCCGAGAACGGGCCCCGCTGGCTGCTCAGCGACCAGGGGTTGATGCGGGCCGGGGCGGCCGATGCGGTGCGGGGCAGCGCCGCTCCGCTTGAGGAGCTGCGGTACATCCTGCAAGACTCCGGCGCCGTGGCTCTGGTGGTGGAGTCGGCGGCGCTGCTGGAGCAGCTGGCCCTGGACGCCGACCTGGCGGCTTGCCTGCGCTTTGTGGTGGTGCTGGAGGGGGAGGCCGGACATGGGTCTGGTGGGCCGCGTTGCCTGAGCTGGGGCGAACTGCGGCGCTGTGGGGCCGAGGCCCTGGCGGCGGGGCGTGCGGCCCCCCAGCCACCGGCCGACCCAGAGCGGCTGGCCACGATCCTCTACACCTCCGGCACCACGGGCCAGCCCAAGGGGGTGCCCCTCAGCCACGCCAACCTGCTGCACCAGCTGCGCCACTTCGGCGTGGCCGTGGCGCCCCAGCCCGGCGACCGGGTGGTGAGCGTGCTGCCGATCTGGCACTCCTACGAGCGCAGCGCCGAATACTTCCTGCTGTCCTGCGGCTGCCGGCAGACCTACACCACCCTCAAGCAGTTGCGCGCCGATCTGCAACGGGTGCGGCCCCACTATCTGATCAGCGTGCCGCGGCTGTGGGAGGCCCTGTTGTCGGGCTTTGAGGGGGCCTTGGCGGAGATGCCGGCGGCGCGGCAGCGGTTGTTGCAGGCGGCCCTGGCCAACAGCCGCGCCTTCGTCGCGGCGCGCCGCCAGGCCCTCGATCTCACCTTGGCGCCTGAGCCGGCCGGCGCCCGGCTACTAGCGGCCGGTCGGCTTGCCCTGCGCTGGCCGCTGCATGCTTTAGCGGGCCGGCTGTTCTGGCCCAAGGTGCGCCAGCAGCTGGTGGGCGGCGCCCTGCGGGCGGCGATCAGCGGCGGCGGTGCCCTGGTCCTGCACGTGGACGGCTTCTTCGAGGCGATCGGCATCGACCTGCTGGTGGGGTATGGCCTCACCGAGACCAGTCCGGTGCTGACCTGCCGGCGCCCCTGGGCCAACCGCCGCGGCAGTGCCGGCCAACCGCTGCCCGGCACCGCCATCCGCGTGGTAGAGCCGGAGAGCCGCCACACCCTGGCGATCGGCGAGCGGGGGCTGGTGCTGGCCCGGGGCCCCCAGGTGATGGCCGGCTACTGGCGCAAGCCGGAGGCCAGCGCCAAGGTGCTGGACGCCGAGGGCTGGTTCGACACCGGCGACCTGGGCCTGCTGCTGGCCGATGGCACGCTGCTGCTCACTGGCCGCGCCAAGGACACGATCGTGCTCAGCAGCGGCGAGAACATCGAACCAGCGCCGCTGGAGGAAGCACTGCTGGCCAGCCCGCTGATCGAGCAGGTGTTGCTGGTGGGGCAGGACCGCAAGCAGCTGGGGGCGCTGATCGTGCCCCGGCCCGAGCCTCTGGCAGCCTTCGCGGAGGCGGCCGGCCTGCCGGCCAGCGTTCTGCCAGAGGAGGGGCTGCCGGAGATGGCGGCTACGGCATTGTTGCGGGCCCTCACCCGCGACTGCAACCGACTGCTGGCCGCCCGGCCTGGCGCTCGCCCCGATGAGCGGCTGGCGGGGGTGGCTCTGGTGGCCCCGTTCACGCTGGAGAACGGCCTGCTCACCCAGACGCTCAAGCAGCGCCGCGACCGCATCGCCGCCCGCGACGCGGCGGAGATCGAGCAGATCTACAGCTGAGCAGGGCCGGTTGCAACAGCATTGACCAGACCTGGTCTGGTCAAGCGGCAATGGAACAGTTCCGCCCAGGGCAGGCCTCTGGCTCAGCCTGGTCAGGGCGGAAACGAGTTGTGTCGGGTCAGGCCTGGTCTGACCCTTCCGCGGCCCCCAGCTCCTCGGCCAGCTCGGCAAAGAAGGCCTTGTACTGGCGGGGGCCGCCGGGGAACAGGGCGTCGAGCCGCAGGGGGTCGTGGGGGTCGCTGAGTCCGGCCAGGCTGCCGTCAGCGAAGGAGGGGCGGCAGACTTCGCCACCGCTGCTGTCCACCAGCGCCACCCGGTTGGGGCGATCGAAGGCCTCGCCGAGCTGCTGCAGCAGGGTGAGGAAGCCCCGGTCGCTGCCGCCCCGCTGCCAGCTGTTCGGGGTGGGGCCAGGTCGGGAGGTGATGGTGTCGGCCACGCCCACCAGCCGGGGCATCAGGGCAGCGGGGATGCGGCTGGTGGCCAGCTCGAGCAGGGCAGGGAGCTGGCGGGGGGCGTTGCGCACGTGGAAGTCGGCGCCGAGGGGATGGCAGCCGTGGTGGCGGGCGATGTGCTCGTTGATCAGCACCAGCAGTCCCGCCTCCTTCACGGCCCCGCGCAGCATGAATTGCACGTCGGTGGTGCCCAGGCTGCCGGCGCTGGCCCACACCGGCCGTTCCTGTCCGTCGGACTCGAGCAGGTTGGGGGCGATGTGCAGGTAGAAGCTGTTGGCCAGCCCGGCCTGCTCCGCAAGCCGCAACAGGCCCTCCATCTGCACCAGCAGGGCTTCCTGCAGGGCGGCGGCCAGGCTCCGGTTGGGGTCGCGGCCGGCGATCCAGCTGAACAGGCTGTTGAGATTCACCGTGGGGGTGAGGGGGTTGTCGAGCACGGCCAGGCGCAGCTGGCGCTCCAGCTCCAGACCGCCCAGCTCCGGCAGCAGCCGGGGCAGCCAGGCGCGCAGTTCATCGGCCATGCGGGCGGGCAGGGCCTGGAGGAAGGCGAGTTCGGCGTCGTTCACCCCCGGGGTGGACACGTGTCCGTAGCGGTTCTGCAGCTGCACCCCGCCGGCGGCCAGCCCCGGCAGGTAGAGCCCCTCGCGGGCGGGGTCGGCCTGGCCGGCGAGGGCTTGCTCCACCAGGTGGTTCACCCCCCGGTAACCGGCATGTTCGCCGTTGGTGAGCACCGCGAAGCGGCCGTCGAGACGGCTGGCGTGGCGCACATAGAGGGGGTCTAGCCGCCGCCGCAGGGGATCGCGCACCAGGTCGATGCACACCCCGTCGAGGTCCTGCACCAGCAGCAAATCGCTGGGGCGCCCCCGGTGGCGGCGCAGGTCGGCGAACAGCTCGGCGGGGACCATCCGGGCGGGGCGCGGCTGGCCACACCCTGGCAGGGGGGCGGTTGACCAGGAGCGTGCCGGCTGACACGCTGAGCGTTGATCTCCACGACCCATGGCCGACGGCACCCTTCGCATCAAGCGCACGATCACCGTGCGGGCTGTGGTGACGCCGCGCTGGATGGAGGACGCCGAGCGGGAGCTGAGCAACGCGGTGAGCAACTCCGATGCCCAGTTGGCCCAGCTGGAGCAGGAGGGTCAGCAGGTGATCGACGAGATCCGCCGCCAGAGCGCCAATCCCCTAGACCCGCGGGTGCAGGAGCAGGTGGCCTCGGTGCAGCAGCAGGTGGGGGCCAAACGCGCCGAGCTGGAGCAGCAACGCCGCCAGATGCTCGACCAGCAGCGTCAGGTGCGCGAGCTGGAGATGGAGCAGATCGTGGAGCAGGGCCAGCTGGAGAGCGTGGTGGACGTGCGCGTGGGCGACAATCTGGTGGAGAAGCTGCAGGCCGCGGTGCTGGTGCGCGACGGCGTGATCGAGGCCATCGAAGGCGACGTTTGAGGTGCGGTTCAGGGAGATCGGGTTGAGCGAGCGCACAGACCGCCTGCGGCACGCCTCGTAAAATCCGCACCACTGCTGCGGTGCACCCGTTGGCCACCCACGAAATCTTCATGCCCGCCCTCTCCTCCACCATGACGGAGGGCAAGATCGTGGAGTGGCTGAAGCACCCCGGTGACCGCGTAGAGCGCGGTGAGTCGGTGCTGGTGGTGGAGAGCGACAAGGCGGACATGGATGTGGAGGCCTTCCAGGAGGGTTTCCTGGCTGCCGTGCTCATGCCGGCCGGCGGCACCGCACCGGTGGGCGAGACGATCGGCCTGATTGTGGAAACGGAGGCGGAGATCGCCGGAGCCGCCGCCAAGGCACCGGCGGCTCCGGCTGCTACTGCCGCGGCTCCAGCGGCGGCGGC
>JBIKUY010000051.1:0-9356 GCA_044347355.1 Prochlorococcaceae cyanobacterium
AACAACCCCATCACCGGGGTCGTGCCCCAGCCGGGCACGACCTTGCCGTACTCAGAATTGAGGGGGCGCAGCAGGTCGCCGAGACGGGTGCGTTGAGCCATGGCTGCTTCGGCCTCTCCGGCAAGAAATCGCTCTGGTTACTGTAAGGGACCCAGCCTCTCCGGCGGGAGCGGCTGTCGAGACTTGTGACGGAAGACCCGGCGCCCCACCAGGCCGGCCCTCCTGTTGGGTGCCTTGCTAGACGAGCTGCCCACACCACCGTCAAGCCACTGCCACACCACCAACTCCAAGCCCCCATCTGATGGAACCCAGCAGCACAGGCTCCCCTGCCCTCTCTGTCGCCCTCACAGTGCTGGCCGTGTTGCTCGGGCTCACCGGCCTGGGCATCTACCTGGCCTTCGGCCCACCCTCCAAAGGGCTCACCGATCCCTTCGACGACCACGACGATTGAGCCCGGTTGCCGCCAGGGCTCTGTACTCATGCCGGCCGGATCCGCCAGAACCCCAGCTGCCAAGGGGAGAGCTGCAGGCTTGAGCCGCTGGCCGGCACGAGTTGTTGATCCAGACCGTCCAACCGGGCCAGCAACTGCCAGGCCGGTCCCAGGTCCACAGCCTGCCGGCAAGGGGTGTCATTGGATAAGCCGATTGCCGCTGTGCCATCGCTGAGGCCACGCAGACCGACCATCCGCACCCCGGCAGGCAGCGGCGGCAGGCCCATCGACCGCCCCGCCGGCAGGACTGCAGAGGCCGGCCGCAACCAAAGTGGTTCGCGAAAGGCCTGGGCGTGATCGGGCACAGCATCGGTTCGCCAGCCACCGGGACAGGGCAGCAGGGCCAGGCGCAGCCGCTGCCAGCCGTTGTCGGCGCCGGGGTCCGGCCAGGTGGGCGCCCGCAGCAGTGACACCCCCAGCCGTTCAGCCTGGCCGGACACGCCCTGGGGGCCATCCAGCAGGAGGGCCAGGCCTCCTGCATGACTGCAGGAGGCCATCCAGCTCACCGCCGCCACCTCCCAGCGGGCCTGCTCCCGAGCGGTGCGGGCCTCGGCGGGCCGCTCCAGCACCCCACCACTGGTGTCCGTGGCCCAGCGAGCGGCCCGATGCAGGAGCGGCACCTCCAGGCGTAACAACTCGTGGCGCTGGCGCCAATCGACGCTGAGCACCAGTTCCAACCAGGGCGTGCCGGCCAACAGGCGGCCATCCAGGCGCACGGCACTGGCGCCGCAACGTCCGTGCCACACAAAGCTTGCGCAGAGGGGGCCCCGCTCACACCATTGCGGCTCCCCCTGCCACCGCCAAGGCAGGGGGTGGTCGGCATAGTCGGCGGCCAGGTCCCAAGCGTCCCAGAACTCGCCGCGATCGCCGTAGCGACACCAGGCCAGGGGAGCCTGCAACTGGGGCCGCCCCTGGCTGTCGCTGAGCTGCTCCACCCCCGCCGGGCCCAGCTCCACACCCACCAGGCCATTGCCGGCCCGACGTCCCTCCACCCACACAGGAGCCTGGGGGGGCGGACTTTGGGACAGGACGGGCGCCAGCCGGCGCAAGGGCAGGGCGGCAACCCCGCCGAGGGGGGGCAACTGCACCCACACGCCCCCTGCCGGGGCCGACTGGCTAGGCAGCTCAGCGCCCTGGGCCTGCCACTGGCCCGCTGGCAAACGGACGGTGCGGGCACGTGCTGGCAGGGGAGCCAACTGGGCGACCCACCAGCCATCGGCCCCATCGCCATCCGCAGGCCCCAGCCAGGCATGCAAGGCCTGGTCCCGCTGGCGGCGTGTCTGGCAGCGGGCGGCGCGCCACTGGGGCTCCGCCTGCTCGAACACCTCAGGCACGGAGGTGCCGGGCAGGATGTCGTGAAACTGCTGGAACAGCAGGGGCCGCCAGTCCGGCTGGGGCAGGACATCGGGCGGCAGTGCGGCCGCCATCGCCGCGAGAGCCACCGCCAGATCCGCCTCCCGCAACAGCCGCTCCAGGGTGCGGTTGTGGCGCTTCTGGTCGGGGCGGCTGGTGGCGCAGCCGCGGTGCAGCTCCAGATAGAGCTCATCGCGCCACACCGGCAGCTGGGGGGCTGCAGGCTCCAGCCCCTGCAGATAGCTGCGCAGGCTGCCGTGGTGCTGGCGTGCGGCCAGGGGCTGGGCCTGCCAGAGGGCCAGCTGCTCGAGCATCTCGGCGGTGGGGCCGCCGCCGTGGTCCCCCACCCCTGGCAACCAGAGGCTGGGGGAGAGGCCGGTGGCGGCCTGCCAGTCCAGTCGGTGGCGCTCCATCGCCACCGGGTCGCCGTCGGTGCCGATCGGCGCGGTCATCAGGGCCAGCAGTTCGGCGCCGCAGCGGGAGCGCCAGCGGAACAGGCGGTGGGGGAAGGGATTGGTGGCGTTCCAGAACAGCTTGTGGGTGCAGAACCAGCGCACACCGGTGGCCGCCGCCACCGCCGGCAGCCCGGCGGCGAAGCCGAAGCTGTCCGGCAGCCAGGCCAGTTCATGGGACAGGCGGGGAAACCGGCGGCGGCTGTCGGCCTGGCCGAGCTGGAACTGGCGCAGCAGCGAGGCGGTGCTCACCAGCACGCAGTCGGTCTCCACCCAGGGGCCGTTGATCGGCTCGAAGCGACCGGCCTCCACGGCCGCCAGCAGCCGCCGCCAGAGGGCGGGCCGGTGCTGCTCGAGCCAGGCGTAAAGGGCAGGGGTGGAGTGGGCGAAATGGAGCTCCGGGAAGCGCTCGATCAGGTCGAGGGCCGAGGCGAAGGTGCGCTCGGCGGCCTGCCAGGTGTCGGCCACGGGCCACAGCCAGGCCAGATCGAGATGGGCATGGCCAAGCACATGGAAACCGGGCTGGGCCGGAGGATCGGCGGCAACCCCGGCCGCCTGGCGCAGTTCCAGCAGCTCGTGCCGCTGGCTGGCGAGCACGCCGCAGGGATCGGCCGGCGCCAGGGGCTCGAGCTCCACCCGGCTGAGGATCAGGGCGCCGTCGTCGTGCAACGGACTGCGCAGGCGCAGCTCCAGCTCCAGCGCCTCACCCCGCCACCAGCGCTCGGGCAGAACCCAGCGGCAGGCCGTGTCGAACAGGTCGCCCCGATGCACCGGCTCGCCATCCACACGGAGCTCCACCGCATCGGCCCACCAGCGCAGCACCAAACGGGCGCGCACCGCCGGCCCGGGCTGCTGGAGGCTCCGCCAGGCGGCCGGGCAGGGGAGCCGCAACCCCAGCTTCCGCCACTGTCCGCCCCGGGGCCAGACCACCAACCCACGGGCATGCCAGTCCGGTCGGTGCCGCTCCCCCCAAGGATGGGCCAGGGCGCTGATGGGCTCCCCATCCAGCCCCGCGTAGCGCCAGAGGGGCCGCAGATCCCAGGGCTCACCCACGGAAAGCGGCTCTTTCGCCGGCCCAAACATTTCAACTTGGTGAAAGAGCCCAGGCCCCGGGGCCTCAGTCATCGTTGGATGGCCAAGCAGGTCCCATAGGATGATGTCGCCGCTGCAGGGTCGACCAGGCCCCAAACCGGCCCGTCACTCCCTGTCACCGCCCGTCTCCCGCAAGACCGAACCATGCTGGCTCTCAAGATCTCGGTTTATTCGGTCGTCTTCTTTTTCATCGGCATTTTCGTGTTCGGCTTCCTGGCCAGCGACCCCAGTCGCACCCCCAGCCGCAAAGACCTCGAGGACTGATCACGCCAGGCGTCCACGCGCCAGCATCCGGATCGGCATCCGTGGCATAAGGTCCCTGATGACCAGGCTGCTTCGCCTTGACGCTTCAGCCCCACGGCAGGCCACCTTCGCTCTGGCGCACAGAGATGGGCCCTGCATTCGCTGTGGGGCTTCTGCTCCTCGGAGCACTGCCGGTGGCGGCAGAGATCAACAACGCTGGATCCCCTGGCCAAAGGCAGGTGTCCAATGCGTTGTCAGCTGAACCCAACCAAGCCGCCGAAACAGTCGCAGCCGAGCCGAATGGGCCAGCGTTGATCAGCGGATCAGAATCGCTGGAAGAGGCAGGCGGGTCTGGTCCAGATGGGGCAGGCACTCAGCCAGGGCCTCCAAGCCCCCAATCAAGTGGGCAGGATCCTGCGGGAAGCGCAGCCCCTGGGGTCGACTCCGGCTCGCAGCCACCCTCATTTCTGCTGATCCGCGCCGACCGCCAGACGGTGGACGCCGATCGCAAGGCGCTGGTGGCCGAAGGCAACGTGGAGGCACGGTTTCAGGGGTGGCTGCTGCTGGCCGACCGGGTCGAGGTGATCGAACCCAGCCGCACGGTGTACGCCACAGGGCGCCTGCGGCTCTACAAGGGGAACCAGATGCTCCAGGCCAGCCGGCTGCGCTACAGCCAGCTGGAGGGCCGCGGTGAACTGGATGACATCTATGGCGTGATCGACCAGGAAGCGGTGGACCGGGAGCTCAGCGCCCTGCGGCAGCCAGCTGCTCCACAGCAGGACAGCCTGGAGGGTGAGGACCCCAGGCAGGGTTTTGCCTGCCCCGAGCTGCGCAGCCACAGCGACCAACACCCCGTGCTGGGGCTGCTGCCACCGCGCTGGGGGCCATTGCCTTCAATGCCCGCTCCCCGAGGCTGTCCAGGAGCCGACGAGCCCATGCCTTCGAGGGCACTCGACGAGCTGCTCAGAGGCCAGCCGGAGCAGAGCGGGTCTTCGGTTGCGGAGAGCGCCGCGGAGCCGCAGATCGGGACGTCAGATGCCGGCGCGCGTGGGCAAGGTGGCACACCGCAGCCCCTCAACCAGCCCCTCAACCAGCCCCTGGATCAAAGGGTCCAGGGGGTGCGTTTCCGACAGGCGGTGGACAGCTCGATCAAGCTCGACCTGGTGGCCATCATCGACTCCGAGGAGGAAACGAGCACCAGCGGGCCGCGGGGCGCAAGCATCTACCGACGGCCAAAGCCGAGCCGCGGCAAGCTCAACCGTCTGCGCTTTCAGGCTTCCAACCTGGCGATCCGCGGCAACCGCTGGAGTGCTCGGGAGGTGGCTTTCACCAATGACCCGTTCACCCCGGCCCAGTCCTGGACCATCGGCTACCAGGTGGAAGCCCAGTTCGAAGGCGACGGCATCACCCGCATCCGGGCCAGGCGCACGCGAATCCTGCTCAGCAACCGGCTGACTTTGCCTGGGATCAACAGCGCCGTGATCGGCGAAGACGCCCTGCAGCTCACCATTGACACCGACAAGCGCGACCGTGACGGCATCTACCTGGGTTACAACCTGCGCACCCTGCGCATCGGCGAGAAGGGAAAACTGAACCTGCAGCCCCAGTTCATGCTGCAGCGAAGCATCCAGGGCCGCACCGAGAGCTACACCGCGCCAGGCAAATCACTCGCTGGGTCACGGGTGAACCAGAGTCTGCGAGCCGGCGACCTGTTCGGTCTCACCGGCGTGCTGGACCTGCCGATCGACCGCTTCCGGCTGCAGGCTGACACCAGCCTCTCCACCCTCAGCCCGGACAACCTGGCGGCCGGCACCCGCAGCATCGTGCGCCTGGGCACCCCCCTGGGCCTAGCGGGGCACACCAGCTCTCAAGGGCAGCTGTTCGGCTCCTACAGGGAACGGATCTACAACGGCAGCCTGGGTCTGCAGACCGTGGTGTACTCCTACGGCGGCCAGCTGGAGGGAAGCCTGCGCTTCAATCCCGATCCCGCCGATCCCGGCGAAGACCAGCGGCGCACGCCCTACTTCGGCCCAGTGGATCTCGACTGGCGCGCCGTAGCCGGCAGCTACCAGGCCAGCCTGTTTGCAAGCGACCAGCTGGACACCCAATGGCGCGGCCGCCTGAATGCAGGGGTGAGCAGCTCCCTGCGTCTCTGGGAAGCCAGCCTGGACCCAGAGCGCAGCGAGCGGTCCGCCCTGCGCTACGCCGCGGAACCGGTGCGGCCGGCTTTTGCTCTCAATTTCGGTCTGGCCAGCTCCCTGGCCCGCTACGAGGAGGGTGCCCGCCAAAACACCCTCACCCTGTTCGGCGGGCCGGCCCTCACCCTTGGCCGGTTCCGCCGACCCTGGTTCGACTACACCCAGTTGGCGGTTCTACTGGGTGGCACCCTGAGGGATGGGCGCAGTCCGTTTGGATTTGACCGGGCCGTGGACCTTGGCACCCTCAGTTTCCGGGCTGCCCAGCAGTTGTATGGCCCAGTGGTGCTGGAGGCGGGAGCCACAGTGAACATCGACACCAACTCCCGCTTCTATGGCGATGTGAGCTACTCGTATCTCGAGCTCAAACTGCAGCAACGTTCCTATGAGCTTGGGGTGTATTACAGCCCCTACGACAAGATCGGCGGCATCAGGATCCGTCTGAACGATTTCAGCTTCCGAGGTGGTGGCACCCCCTTTGTGCCGCGGCCAACCAAGCCGAACCTCGACCCGAGCTCACCGCTCAGCCAGCGCTGAATCCAGCCAAGTAGGGCAGGCGGGCCACGGTGGCCTTGAGAAACGTGTCGTTAGCCAACAATTGACCGGTGGCATCCCATTGGCCGCTCACCAACATCTGGTGGGGACCTGGGTCGAGGTGCACGCTCCAGCGGTTGGCGCCCACGAATTCGCTCTCAAGCTCCACCTCCTGGGCCTCCAGATCAAGCAGCAGCTCCGCACCCGGGTCGGCGGCGATCGCCTCCTGAAGAGCGCGCACCGTCTCGGGCTCAGCACTGAGGCAGGGAATGCCCAGGGCCAGGCAGTTGCCGAAAAAGATCTCGGCGAAGCTCTCGCCGATCAGGGCGCGAATCCCCCAGCGCATCAACGCCTGGGGGGCATGCTCACGGCTCGAGCCACACCCGAAATTACTGTTCACCACCAGCACCGAGGCCTCCTGGTGCTCGCTGCGGTCAAACGGGTGGGCACCACCCAGCTCGGTGCGATCGTCGGCGAAGGCGCCGCAGGCCAGGTCGTCGAAGGTGACGCACTTGAGAAAGCGGGCCGGGATGATCCGATCGGTGTCGATGTCGGCTCCCACCACGGCGACGCCGCGGCCGCGGTGATTGCGGATCGGACCTGAAGGGAACGGGCGAGGGCTGGTCATGGCGCGGGGGCTGGGGGAAATCCTGGGCTGAGCGGCGGCGCTGCAGGGGGTGCCGCGGACTGGTCAGGCGTTGAGCAACTGGCGCACGTCGGTGACCCGGCCGGTCACGGCGGCGGCAGCCACCATGGCCGGGCTCATCAGCAGGGTGCGGCCGCTGGCGGAGCCCTGGCGACCCTTGAAGTTGCGGTTGCTGGAGCTGGCGCTGATCTGGCGGCCCTCGAGCCGATCGGGGTTCATCGCCAGGCACATCGAACACCCGGGCTCGCGCCACTCAAAGCCCGCCGCCTCAAACACCTTGTCGAGCCCCTCGGCCTCGGCCGCGGCGGCCACCTGCTCACTGCCGGGCACCACAAAGGCCTTGATGCCGTCCACCACCCGGCGGCCCTGGGCCACTGCAGCCGCGGCCTGCAGGTCGGAGAGCCGGCCATTGGTGCAGCTGCCGATGAAGCACACATCCACAGGCGTGCCGGCGATCGGCGCCCCGGGCTGCAAATCCATGTAGCGGTAGGCCTCCTCGGCCAGGGGGCGCTCATCGGGAGCAATGTGCTCCAGGGTGGGCACGGCTTCGCCCACGCCGATCCCCTGACCGGGGGTGATCCCCCAAGTCACGGTGGGGGGAATAGCGGCGGCATCGAAGCGCACCTCGTCGTCGAACACCGCCTCCGGACCACTGGCGAGGCTGCTCCACCAGGCCACGGCCCGCCCCCAAGCCTCGCCGCTGGGGGCAAAGGGGCGGCCCTGCAGGTAAGCAAAGGTGACCTGGTCGGGGTTCACATAGCCGCAGCGGGCGCCGCCCTCGATCGCCATGTTGCAGAGGGTCATGCGCTCCTCCATCGACAGCGCATCGATCGCCGGACCGGCGAACTCATAGGCGTAGCCCACGCCGCCCTTCACGCCCAGGGTGCGGATCACATGCAGAACCAGGTCCTTGGCGAACACGCCCGGCTGCATCTGACCATCCACCCAGATGCGACGCACCTTGAGCTTGTTCATGGCCAGGCTCTGGCTGGCGAGCACATCGCGCACCTGGCTGGTGCCGATGCCGAAGGCGATCGCGCCGAAGGCCCCGTGGGTGGAGGTGTGGGAGTCGCCGCAGGCCACGGTCATGCCCGGCTGGGTGAGACCCAGCTCGGGGGCGATCACGTGCACGATGCCCTGGCGGCCGCTCCCGAGGCCGTGCAGGGTGATGCCGTGCTCAGCGCAGTTGGCCTCCAGGGTGGCGAGCATCTCCTCGGCCAGGGGATCGGCGAAGGGCCGTGCCTGGGACGTGGTGGGCACGATGTGATCCACCGTGGCGACGGTGCGCTCGGGATGGCGCACGCACAGGCCCAGATCCTTCAGGGCGGCGAAGGCCTGGGGGCTGGTCACCTCATGGATCAGGTGCAGACCGATGAACAGCTGGGTGGATCCCCCCGGCAGTTCGGCCACCCGGTGCAGATCCCAGACCTTGTCGTAAAGGGTGCCGGTGCTCACGGATGACCCGTTCGACTGACAGACCAGCCTAAAGCTGCACCCAGGGGCTAATCCGCGTCAAATCCGGCTGCGTCACGCCCCAAAACCCTCTCTAAGACTGAGATGTAACGGACAACACGATCCTCGGCACCTCTCCTTCCCTCGCAAGTGATGCGAATTGCCCAAATTTCCCCGCTCTGCGAGAGCATCCCGCCCCAGCGCTATGGAGGCACCGAACGGGTGGTGCATTACCTCACCGAAGAGCTGGTGCGGCGCGGCCATGCCGTGGTGCTGTTCGCCAGCGGCGATTCCCGCACCAGCGCCGAGCTGTTCCCCTGCGTGCCTGAGGCCCTGCGCCTAGGGGGCTACAGCGGCGACCCCACCGTGCCGGAACTGATCCAGCTGGACCAGCTAATGGATCAGCTCGACCGCTTCGACGTGCTGCACTTCCACACCGGGGCGAGCCACTACCCCTTGGTGCGGCGGCTGCCGGTGCCCCACCTCAACACCCTGCATGGCCCCCTGACCGCCCCCGACCGAGCCCAGCTGTATCGACGTTTCCACCAGTTGCCCCTGGTTTCGATCTCCGAAGCGCAGCGCCAACCCCTGCCAGGGGCCCACTGGCTGGCCACCGTGTACCACGGCCTGCCTCTGGATCTCTATTCCCCGATGTTCGAACCCGACGACTACCTGGCATTTGTGGGACGCATCTCGCCGGAAAAACGCCTCGACCGAGCCATCGCCATCGCCGGCCAGCTGGGCCTGCCGCTGAAGGTGGCCGCGAAGATCGATAACTGCGATGCGCCCTACTACCGCGACCACATCGCGGACCTGATCGAAGGCAATCCCCTGGTGGAGTTCATCGGCGAGGTTGACGACGCCGGCAAGCAGGAGTTGCTGGGCAACGCCCTGGCCCT
>JBIKUY010000080.1:0-7284 GCA_044347355.1 Prochlorococcaceae cyanobacterium
CTGCTCCCAGGTAGTGGACCACATGGGCATCCCAGCTGAAGTGGCGGCTCACCGCCTCGATGCCGTTGTCGCGCCAGCGTCGCCATTGCGCAGGCTGGGAGAGGGCCTCCTCGATACCTGACTGGAGTGCATCGAGGTCGGACACATCAACCAGCAGCCCGTTCTGACACTGGGCCAAAATGTCGCGCGGCCCGCCATCATCGGTGGCCACCACCGGCAACCCGCAGGCGGCGGCCTCCAACAGGGTGAGCCCGAATGGTTCCGTGAGGGCAGGATTGACGAACACACCCCCCAGCCGGGAAGCCCAGCGGTAGACCTCCGGAATCTGCTGGCGCTGGTGCTGCTTGGGATAGGCGATGTGACCGTAGAGATCAAAACGGTCCACCAGCTCGAACACCTGCTGAAACACCTCCCGCTGGGCCTTGTCGAGCTGGCGGGGATCCTCCCGGCAGCCGAGCAGCAGCACGAGGTTGTGGTTCTGGCGCAGGTTCTCGGAACGGCCAAACACCTCCACCAGAGCAGGGATGTTCTTGCGTTGATCGGCGCGGCAGATTGCCAGCACTGGGGGCTTGGTGGGGTCACGCAGGAATGGCTCCATCAGCTGGGCGACTGTCGCTTCCCCCAGGCCGGCCTGGGGCGGATGGAACTGGCGACTGTCCACGCCGGGAGGAATCACCTGGGCGAGCTCAGGACAGAAGGGGCCGTAGCGGCTGTACTGGCGGTCGCGCTCCTGGGCCGTACTGGTAACCACCAGATGGGCATGGGCCAGGGCCAGCTCCTCGGCATCAATGCGCTGGGCCATGGCGTACTGCTGCTCGATCTGCCCAACCTCCAGGCCTGCGGCCATCAGCCGACGCCGCTTTTCCCTACCTAGTGAATGGCCCGTGAACACCAGCGGAATGCCCAGGCGTCGGCGCAACAGCACCCCGACATAACCGGCATCGGCGTAGTGGGCATGGATCCAGTCCGGCAGTCGCGGTTGAGCCAGGAGGCGTTCGCTCAGCGCATCGGCCAGCTCGTCGAGGTGGGGCCAGAGCAGCTCCTTGCGCAGGTAGCGGGAAGGACCAAAGGGAATCCGCAGGATGCTGGCGCCCGGCGAGATCGGCTCACTGGCCCGGGCATAGTCCTTGGCCACCCGTCGATCGCGGATCAGACGGGTGGCCACCTCCACCTTCTCCACCTCGGGGCGCAGTGCCAGCGCACGGGCCAGTTCGAGCACGTAGGTGGTTTGGCCGCCAGTGTCGGCATCGCGACCCAGCTCCAGGTCACGGGATCGGAACAGCCCGTGCAGATGCAGATGCAGAACGTAGAGACCAGCCATGGTGGGCAGGGAGCGTTCGCGGAACGTCAACAGCGCAGGCAATTGCCTTCATCAATAGCGGCTATTCGGCGGTTCAGCAGAGCCTGCAGCTTGAAGATGGCCGAACCGGATCCCTGGCGATGGCCCGAAGCCGCCTGTTGTCAAGTGGTTTTTCAGCGAACGGCAGGGATCAGCCTGGCGATCGTGTGTTCACAAATGCTCACAGTCAGGGCACGAGCACCAGAGGAATCTGGTCGTTCCCCCAGCCCCCCGCCGGCAACAGCGGCTGGGCCTGGGGGCCGGGTGCCACCTTCGGACCGGCGGCAAAAGCAGCATTGGTCCAAACCAGAAGCAATGCACGCAGAGGTCCGCCATCGCCATTGGCGGGAGCCCGCAGATTGAAGTGATCGCCACCATTGGCCAGCACCAACTGGTGGCCCAGCGCTTTCGCCTGCTGGCCAGGCACGAGGGCCTCCGGATCCGGACTCACCACCCAGTCACGACTGCCCGTCACCAGCAGGGCCCGGGCGCGCATGTTCTGGGCAGAGCCGTAATCAAACAGCAATCGCATCGGCGGACTCACGGCCACCACCGCCCGCACGCGCCCATCCACCAGACCGGCACGATCAGCGGCACTGAGGAAACTGCACTGCAGCACCCAGCTGAGGTTGCGTTCCGGATCGATGAGATCGCTGCAGCGCTGCAGCAGACGGCGGGAACTGGGCTGAACGCCGGCCACCTGCAGCGCCGTAGTGGCACCCCAGGAATGGCCGATCATCACCACCTCGGAAACGCCCAAGGCATCGATCGTGGCCGACACGTCGAGGGGACGAAGGCGCAGCTCATCGGGACTGGGGGGGGGCACCTTGCCCGTGAGCATGGCCTGCTGCTGGCCGCTGTCGCTGCCAGGATGGCGGGGCAACACCACCCGGTAGCCATGGCTGGCCAGGTGACGGGCCCAGCCTTCAAAGCTCTCCGGACTGTCCCAGAGCCCATGGGAAATCAGCACGACCCGCCCACGGCCATCGCGCTCAGGTTCCACCACCACCACCTCCAGGGGCGCGCCACGATGGGCAGCGGGCACCTCAATCACTGTGCGGCGAACCGGCAGCGGGCCTGGCTGCATCGTTGCTGGAGCGATCGAGGCTGCCGGCAGCTGGGCCAGTACAGCTTCAGCCTGACGCCGCTGGGCCACCATCCGCTGGAGGGCCCCGACGGCATGGGGCAGATCCACGGTCACTGAATCACCGGGCAGTGCCCGCAGGAAGGAGATGAGGGTGAGCTCTCCGGCGGCACTGGCCCGCTCCAGCGCCATAGTGAGATCGCTACCGCTGAGGTCCTTCGGTAGGCCGTTCACACGGCCCAGGGTGGTGGCAGCCAACAGAGCCTGCTCCAGCAAAGGCGTACCCACCACCTGACCAAGAACGGCCTGGGTCTGAACGGGCAAGGGGGTATGAAACACTTGCTCCAATTGGCGACCAAGGGCACCACTGCTGGCGCGGTTAAGCTCCGCCAGATCGCTGTCACCCTGCCAAAGGAGCTCCGGGTCCTCTAGCTCCCGCAAACTCACCGTAAAGGTGACCTCCAGCAGGGGAAGCTGGAGTTCAACCCGGTCGATGGCGCGAGCAGGCAAGGCCCCAAGCAACAGGGGCAGGGCAGCAAGGCCAGAGCACAGGCGGCGCAACATTGGAAGGCGTGGGCCGGGTCGAATCAGAATGGCGCATCATCCGCAAATCGGCACGATCCCGCTCGCCCGGCCTGAACCAAGCACGACAGTGTCTGAACGAAGATTTCACATTCGGCGCATGGGGCCGCTGTCAAGCCAGCTCAGCTGTCCCGTTGGACAGTGATTCCCTGGTCCAGTGACATGCACCACCGATCACCTCAACCAGTTCACCATCAACTCACGCTGTAGCCACGGCCCTCCATGCAGGCAGTGACAGCGCGGTTGAACACCTGACGGCGATAGGTGAGCAACTGCTGCTGTTCCGCTTCCCGAATCTGCTGTTGCCGGGCCCAGTCGTTAGAAACCTGTTGCTGGGCGCGGCGTTCATCACCCCGACGAGCCGTGCCGAGGATGGCTCCCCCAGCCGCTCCCGCCAAGGCACCCCGGCCGGTGTTACCGCCGATCGCACCCGCAGCCGTACCCACCACCGCCCCCCTGGCAGTGCTGCGGGCAATTCCCGGCCCTTGACTTGGCACCTGGAGCGGCGGGGATGCCTCGGAGCGGTTGTCCTGAATCGGGGCCGTGGGGTCGAAGCCGGTCTGGTCGGTGGCCCAGAGCCGACACTCCAGGCTGTCGCGGCGCTGCTGGTCGGCACTCTGTCCGCCAGATGGATAGATGAACAGATCCTGAGCACCAGCCTCCAGCCCAACCCCCATCAGAACGGTGATCATCACACCGACTGTTGAGTGCATTGCTCGACCGGCATGCTGCCGAACACGACACTTCACAACTTTCTGCAAAATTGAAAGAGTCGGCATTGAGAGCAATTCAAGTGTTAAATCGAGCCTAATAGAAGTCAACCATTTTAGTCAACATCAACACTAGAAAATTACTTGTCCTCAGCAGCTACCGAACAGCACCCGCTCCAACTCCTGAAAGCAGCGGTAGGTCTCCTCGCCATGGGGGCCGCTCACGGCAATCGCCACGGTCTGGCGTAAAGGATTGCAGTTCACGCTCAGGGACACGGGAAGCTCGCGGTGATCTGCGTGATAGACAGCGTTACGGCCGCCATTGCCATAGTTGGTTTCCGGATCGCGACTGAAACCCTGCTGCCGGCTCAGTTCAGTGATGCCAACCAGCGAACTCACCAGATCAGCCGTTGTGTGAATTGCCGCGGTGTAGACAGACGGGGCAGGCTCCGGCTCGCTGACCGGGTCAAGCACCAGGCTGCTGGCGAAGGCGCGCACCAAAGAGCTCAATCCGACGCGGGCATTGCCTCTCGTGGGGGAATCCTTGGGGCCGGCCTGAGCAGGAGCAACGGAAGGGGGCGACGACAACGTTTCCCCCGGTGCGGCCAGGGCACGCAATAACTCGGTGGTATCTGGTGGCGCAGTGCTGTCCGGTGAAGCCGTGGGCATGGACGCCATGGAGGAAAGGGAGACCACTCACTGGAGTCCAAGAATAGGCTTTTTTCACCACGGCTGGTGTATCGATTGAAACCTCACCACCATCCTTAGCGTGCCTAGCACTGTGACGTCGTCATGCTGCCACCACCTGGGGTGGGTGCTGGGCCAACACCTGGGCCAGGTAGCGGCCTGTATGACTCCCTTGATGCTGGGCAACCTCCTCCGGAGTTCCACACACCACGATCTGCCCACCTTTATCGCCACCTTCCGGGCCGAGGTCAATAATCCAATCGGAGCATCGGATCACATCGAGGTTGTGCTCAATCACCAGGATTGAGTTGCCCTTATCCACCAACCGCTGCATCACATCCATCAGCTTATGCACATCAAAGAAGCTCAGGCCGGTGGTGGGCTCATCAATCAGATAGAGCGTCTTACCTGTGGCGCGGCGGGATAACTCGGTGGCCAACTTCACCCGTTGGGCTTCACCGCCGGAAAGGGTGGGCGCGGGCTGGCCCAGCTTCACGTAGCCCAGGCCCACATCCACCAGGGTGCGCAGCCGATCAGCCGCCTGGGGGATAGCGGAAAACACCTCTGCCGCCTGCTCCACCGTCATCTCCAGCACATCGGCAATGGTGTGGCCTTTGTACTTCACTTGCAGGGTTTCGCGGTTGTAACGGGCGCCCTTACAGACATCGCACTGCACATACACATCGGGCAGGAAGTTCATCTCGATCACATTCACACCCTGGCCGCCGCAGGCCTCACAGCGGCCACCCTTCACGTTGAAACTGAATTGGCCCACCTGGTAGCCGCGGGCTTTGGCCTCCACCGTGGCAGCGAAGACCTGACGGATCGGATCAAAAGCGCCGGTGTAGGTGGCGGGATTGGAGCGGGGCGTGCGACCGATCGGCGATTGATCGATCACGATCACCTTGTCGATCGCCTTGATGCCACGCAGCTCTCCCAGGCCGTTGGGAAAGGGAACCTTCATCCCCAGCTGGTGCTCCAGGGCCGGGTGCAGCAGCTCATTCACCATCGTGCTCTTGCCGCTGCCGCTCACGCCGGTCACGCACACCAGCCGGCCCAGCGGAATTTCCACGTTGAACCCCGCAAGGTTGTTGCGCTGGCAGTTCACCAGGGTGAGCTTGCGGGATCCGCTGCTGCGCCGCTCGGCCGGGGTGGGGATGGTGCGGCGACCGCTCAGGTAGGCCCCGGTGAGCGAATCCTCAGCACCCAGCAGCGCCTGCAAATCTCCCTCGGCCACGATGTGCCCGCCGTGCACCCCGGCACCCGGGCCGATGTCCACGATGTGGTCGGCGGCGCGGATCGTGTCCTCGTCGTGCTCCACCACGATCAGGGTGTTGCCCAGATCGCGCAGCTTGATCAGGGTGTTCAGCAGCCGGTCGTTGTCGCGCTGGTGCAGGCCGATGCTGGGCTCGTCGAGCACGTAGAGCACACCGGTGAGGCCGGCACCGATCTGCGTGGCCAGGCGAATCCGCTGGGCCTCACCGCCACTGAGGGTCATCGCCGGCCGGTCGAGACTGAGGTAATCGAGGCCCACGTCGAGCAGAAACTTCAGCCGCATGCGGATCTCCCGCAGCACCAGCTCGCCGATCTGAATCTGGCGCGCGTTCAGCAACGGTTCGGAACCCGCGCTCTCCCCCACCCCCATCAGCTGCTCGATCCGCCGCAGGCTCTCGCCGACGCTGCTGCTGGTGAGCTCATGGATCCGGTACGGCCCCACCCGCACCGCCAGCGCCTCGGGCTTGAGCCGCAGCCCCTGGCAGCTGGCACAGGGCACCAGCTCGAGAAATTTCTCCAGCTTCTGGCGCACCGATTCACCACTGGCATCACGGAGTTGCCGCTCCAGAATCGGCAGGATCCCCTCAAACGGGCGCACGTAGGTCTGCGCCTTGCGGTAGCGGCTGTCGGCCTGGATGGAAATCGGCTCCCTCGACCCGTTGAGCAGCACGTCCTGCTGCTCGGCGGTGAGCTGGTTCCAGGGGGTCTTGATCTCGAAGCCGAAGGCCTCACCCACCGAATAGAGCAGCGAGAAGTAATAGGAGTTGTCCTTCTCAGCCCAGGGGGCCACCGCCGCATACACCGGCAAGGAGGGATCGGGGATCACCCGTTCCTCGGTGAACTTGCGCAGGTGGCCGATGCCGTGGCAGTCGGGGCAGGCGCCGTAGGGGCTGTTGAAGGAGAACAGCCGCGGCGACAGCTCCTCCATCACGGCACCATGCACCGGGCAGGCGAAGTTTTCCGAATAGAGCCGCTCGCGCTCAATCCCCTCGGGCAGGTCCTCGTCGGCCTTCGGCACCACCTCCACCAGCGCCAGACCATCGCCTCGCTTGAGGGCCGTGCGCAGGGAATCGGTGAGCCGCTCCTGGATGCCCTCGCGCGACACCAGACGATCCACCACCACCTCGATGTTGTGGCTGTGGTTCTTGTCGAGCTCGATGTTGTCGGCCAGCTCGCGCACCTCCCCATTGATGCGCACCCGGGCAAAGCCCTCGGCCACGAGGCCGGAGAGCAGCTTCACGTGGCTGCCTTTCTTACCGCGCACCACCGGCGCCAGCAGCTGGTAGCGGGTGCCCTCTGGCAGCTTGAGGATCTGATCGACCATCTCGTCGATCGACTGGGGCCGGATCGAGCGGTCGCACTCCGGGCAGTGGGGCTCACCGGCGCGGCCGAAGAGCAGGCGCAGATAGTCCTGAATCTCGGTGACGGTGCCGACCGTGGAGCGGGGGTTGTGGCTGGTGGATTTCTGATCGATCGAGATTGCCGGCGAGAGCCCCTCGATCGCATCCACATCAGGCTTGTCCACCTGCCCAAGGAATTGCCGCGCGTACGCCGACAAGCTCTCGACGTAACGGCGCTGACCTTCCGCAAAGATCGTGTCAAAAGCG
>JBIKUY010000053.1:0-8922 GCA_044347355.1 Prochlorococcaceae cyanobacterium
CCCACCGCTGATGCTCCGTATGGTGGCCAGGCGACCATCTGGCCCACTCCGGCGTGCGATTTCATATCCAACAGGAAAGCGACATCCCGGCCTCGACCCAGCTCTACAACCAGATCTGTTTCGCGATCGCCGCCCGTCACTACCCGCCCGGCCACCGCCTGCCGAGCACACGCCAACTCGCCATGCAGACGGGCCTGCATCGCAACACGATCAGCAAGGTGTACCGCCAGCTGGAAACCGATGGTGTGGTGGAAGCCATGGCCGGCTCGGGGATCTATGTGCGTGATCGTCAAAAGCCCCGCGACGTGAAGCCAGCCCTGGGCAGCCGCAGCCGTACCCTGCCCGATATCGATCGGGAAGTGCGCCAGAGCATCGACGGCTTACTGCATGCAGGCTGCAGCCTGCAGCAGGCCCGCGACCTGCTCACCCGCGAAATCGACTGGCGACTGCGGTGCGGCGCCCGGGTGTTGGTGAGCACCCCCCGAGAGGACATCGGCGCTTCCCTGCTGATCGCAGAAGAGCTCAAGCCCACGCTGGAAGTACCGGTGGAGGTGGTGCCGATGGAAGAGCTGGAGAACCTCCTGGAACAGTCGAACAACGGCACGGTGGTGACCAGCCGCTATTTCTTGCAGCCGGTGGAGGAGATTGCCAAGCGCCACGGCGTGCGGGCCGTGCCTGTGGACCTCAACGACTTCCGCCACGAGCTCGATCTGCTCAAGGAACTGCGTTCCGGCAGCTGCGTGGGGCTGGTGAGCATCAGCCCGGGAATCCTGCGCGCGGCGGAAGTGATCCTGCACAGCCTGCGCGGTAACGAGCTGCTGGTGATGACCGCCAACCCGGACACCGGCAGTCGCCTGCTGGCCCTGCTACGGGCCGCCAGCCATGTGCTCTGTGACAGGCCCAGCCTGCCACTCGTGGAACAGAGCCTGCGCCAGAACAGGGCCCAGTTGATGCGCCTGCCGGTTGTGCACTGTGCCCAGAGCTACCTGGGCACCGCCACCATCGACCAACTCCGCAAAGAAATCGGCCTGCAGGTGGCCTGATGATCTGAGCTGGTCAATTCAAGCGGATGAAGAGATTCGAACTCTCGACCCTCTCCTTGGCAAGGAGATGCTCTACCACTGAGCTACATCCGCATCACCCACACGTCACCGGTGGTGGTGGCTGTGGCGGCCTCGACGGCCCGGGTGGCCGGAGGCCTCAACCTTCCGACCAAGAGATCATGCACGACGGGGGGCCCCTCGGTCAAACCTGGCCCAGCTCCGGCAGGATGCCTGCATGCTCAAGGCCATCCAGTCCGACCTGGCGATCATCCAGGAACGGGATCCGGCGGCTCGCGGACCGCTGGAGATCCTGCTCTGCTACCCCGGGCTGCATGCCCTGGTGGTGCACCGCATCAGCCATCGCCTCTGGGGGCTGCGGCTGCCGATCCTGCCGCGGCTGCTCAGCCAGCTGAGTCGGCTGCTCACCGGTATCGAGATCCATCCCGGGGCCCAGATTGGCCATGGCGTGTTCATCGACCACGGCATGGGGGTCGTGATCGGCGAAACCGCCGTGGTGGGCGACAAGTGCCTGCTCTACCAGGGGGTCACCCTGGGGGGCACCGGCAAGGCCCACGGCAAGCGCCATCCAACGCTTGCCGAAAACGTGGTCGTGGGAGCCGGCGCCAAGGTGCTGGGGGCCATCACGGTGGGGGCCAACACGCGCATCGGCGCGGGATCGGTGGTGCTGCGCGATGTGGAGCCCAACTGCACGGTGGTGGGCATTCCCGGGAGGGTGGTGCACCAAAGCGGCGTGCGGGTCGACCCCCTGGCCCACTCCGCCTTGCCGGACACCGAAGCGCGGGTGATCCGCAACCTCATGGAGCGGATCGATGCCCTCGAGGGCGAGCTGGCGCGCACCCAGGCCTGCGTGCAAGCGCTAGCGGCCGGAAGGCCCCTACAGGAACCCTGCCACGGTCAGGCCCAGAACCTGATGGACCGGGAGATTCTGGAATTTCTGGGCGACAGCCCGGGTTCAACCCGCTGAGGGGCCAGCTCAGGCCGTGGCCCCCTGGGGTGCAGGCGACGGCTGGAACATAAACATCGAATAGATCACGTTTCGACGCATCTGGGTCATCATCTCCAGAAACATGTCATAGCCCTCGTTCTTGTATTCGATCAAGGGATCCTTCTGGCCGTAGCCCCGCAGGCCAACAGATTCCCGCAGGGCATCCATCGCCTGCAGGTGCTCCCGCCAGAGGGTGTCAATCTGCTGGAGAATAAAGAAGCGCTCGGCCTGGCGCATCAGGCCAGGGTTCTGGACTTCGATCTGCCCTTCCTTGATGTCATAGGCATTGCGCATCTGCTCCTGCAGGAACGCCTTAAGCTCCTCCATCGAAAGGCCCCGCACATGGTCGGGCTCGAGGTCGGCGAGCAAGTAGATGAATTCCTTGGTCTTGGCCACAAGCCGGTCGAGATCCCACTCCTCGGGTGGCAGGTCGGGATTCACATAGGCCTCCACGATGTCATCGATGGTGCGCTCGCCGTAGCCGATCACCTGGGCCTTGAGCTCCCGGCCCTCCAGCACGCGGCGCCGTTCCGCATACACGGCCTTGCGCTGGTTGTTCATCACCTCGTCGTACTCGAACACCTGCTTGCGGATGTCGTAGTAATAGGTTTCCACCTTCTTCTGAGCCCCCTCAAGTGAGCGGGTGAGCATGCCCGATTCAATCGGCATGTCCTCCTCCACCCGGAAGGCGTTCATCAGGCCAGCCACCCGTTCGCCACCGAAGATGCGTAGCAGGTTGTCTTCGAGCGACAGAAAAAAGCGGGTGGAGCCGGGGTCGCCCTGACGGCCCGCACGGCCGCGGAGCTGGTTGTCCACACGGCGGGATTCATGGCGCTCGGTACCGATCACATGCAGTCCGCCGGCTTCGCGCACCTGCTGCTCCTCCAACTTGGTGACCTGCTCGTATTCCGCCTTGACGCCGGCGATCGCCTCGCGCAGTTGCTGGATCTGGGGATCGTCGGTGGGGGCCTTCTCAGCCGCCTGGGCGATGCGATCCTCCAGATCCAGAACGCTGAGCTGGCGGTCACCCCAGGCCTTCACCAGACCCTGGGCCAGCTGGGCGAGGGTCTGGTCGATAGCCTCGCTGAGGGCACAGGGGTAGAGAGCACCGATCGCCCGGGCCTCGGAAGGGGGTGTCGAAGCAGCGCCGAAACCACTGGCCTGGGCCGAGCGCTGCAAGGGCACGGGCGGACGATGGCCGTCCTCGGGACGCACCAGCCGCGGCAGCAGCACTTCCCGCAACTTGAGGCGGGCCATGTAGTCGGAGTTGCCGCCGAGGATGATATCGGTGCCGCGGCCGGCCATGTTGGTGGCGATGGTCACGGCGCCGGCACGGCCCGCCTGGGCCACGATCTCGGCCTCCCGCTCCACGTTTTCGGGTTTGGCGTTGAGCAGGTTGTGGGGAATCTGCTGTTCGGCCAGCAGGGCGGAGAGCAGCTCCGATTTCTCCACGCTGGTGGTGCCCACCAGCACCGGGCGACCACTCTTGTGGATCTCAGCGGTTTCGAGCGCGACGGCCCGCCACTTAGCAGGCTCGGTCTTGTACACCTGGTCGGTCCAATCCTGGCGGGCCCGGGTGCGGTTGGTGGGCACGATCGTAACCTCCAACTTATAGGTCTTCTCGAACTCCACCTCTTCCGTCTTGGCCGTGCCGGTCATGCCGGCCAGACGCGGGTAGAGCAGGAAGAAGTTCTGGTAAGTGATCGAGGCAAGGGTCTGGGTTTCAGGCTGAATCGGCAGCGCCTCCTTAGCCTCGATCGCCTGGTGCTGGCCGTCACTCCAACGCCGGCCGGGCATCACCCGGCCGGTGAACTCATCCACGATCACGGCATCGTTGCCTCGCACGATGTAATTCACATCCTTGATAAACAGCTCCTTCGCCTTGAGGGCATTGTTGATGTAATGAGCCCAGGGATCAGCCGGATCAAACAGATCGCTCACCCCCAGCAGCTGTTCGGCTTTGGCATAGCCCTCATCGGTGAGCGTGCAGCTGCGCTGTTTCTCATCCACCTCGTAGTCGCCCTCGGGATCGATGCCGTCCTTGCCCAGCTCGGCAGCCCGCACCAGCTCGGCAGCCACCTCAGCGGCCCGCTGATACTTCTCCTGGGGGCGCTCCACCTGGCCGGAAATAATCAGTGGCGTGCGGGCCTCGTCGATCAGGATCGAGTCCACCTCGTCGATCACGCAGTAGTGGAAATCGCGCTGCACCACCTCAGCGATGTCGGTCGCCATGTTGTCGCGCAGGTAGTCGAAACCCAGCTCCGAGTTGGTGGCGTAGGTGATGTCGCAGCCGTAGTTGAGCCGGCGGCTGGCCGGATCCATATCCTGCTGGATCAGGCCCACCGAGAGGCCGAGAAAACGGTGGATCTGGCCCATCCACTCGGCGTCGCGGCGAGCCAGATAGTCGTTCACCGTGACCACGTGCACGCCGCGGCCGGTGAGGGCGTTGAGGTAGCTGGGCAGGGTGGCCACCAGGGTCTTGCCCTCGCCAGTTTTCATCTCAGCGATCTGGCCGTCGTGGAGCACCATGCCGCCGATCAGCTGCACGTCGAAGTGGCGCATGGCCAGCACCCGCTTGCCGGCCTCACGCACCACAGCAAAAGCCTGGGGGAGCAGTTCACCGAGCAGCTGGCGCTCCCGTTCCAGGGTGGCCTCCCGGGACAGACTGCGGCTGCGGCAGTCTTCCTGCAGGCTGGCCAGCTTCTGGCGGAACTCACCGGTGAGGCCCCGCAGCTCGTCGTCGGAGAGCGGAGCGATCTCCTCCTCCAGCAGGTTCACGTCCGAGACGATCGGCTGGTAGCGCTTCAGCTTGCGGGCATTGGGGTCACCCAGCAGGAGCTTGAGCATGGTGGAATCGGCTACCAGAGCAGTGGGGGCAGCCTACTGAGGCCGGTCCTGCGCGCTGGGAGGATGCACCCATCTCCACGAGGCGATGGCCCCGATCCAGCTCGTCCAGCATGCTTGCGGTGCCCCCGGCCTGCGCTGGCTTGGCCTCGGCCCCGACCTGCGCCCCAGCCGCGGCCTGCTCAAGCTGCAACGCCTGCTGGATAAGCACGCGTTCTGGGCCCGGGGCCGCAGCGTCCCGGAGCTGCGGCGCCTGCTCGCCGGCAGCGAGGCGGTGGTGACCCTCTGGCGGGGCAAGCGCCTGGTGGGCTTCGGCAGGGCCACCAGCGATGGCCTCTGCCGGGCCGTGCTCTGGGATGTGGTGGTGGCCGGCGACCTGCAGGGCCGGGGCCTGGGCCGCCAGGTGGTGGAAGCCCTGCTAGCCGCCCCGACCGTGCGGGGGGTGGAGCGGGTGTATCTGATGACCACCAACAGTGCCGGCTTCTACCGCCAGCTGGGCTTCAGCGACGCCGCGCCCCAGGTGCTGCTGGTCAGGGCAGGGCTGCCATCAGTGAACCCATCTCAATCGCCTGGAGGGCATAGCTCCAGCCGAGATTGCTCTTGATGCCCGCCCGCTCCAGGGCCTGCTGCATGGTGTCGGTGGTCAGCACCCCGAAGATCACTGGCACGCCGGTCTGACGGCTCACGGCGGCCACACCCTTGCTCACCTCGGCCACCACCACATCGAAGTGGGGGGTGTCGCCGCGGATCACGGCTCCGAGAGTGATCACCACCTGGTAGCGGCCGCTGGCGGCCAGCCGCTGGGCCACCAGCGGGATCTCAAAACTGCCGGGTACCCAGGCCAGATCCAGCTGGCTGCTTGTCGCGCTGGTGTCGATGCCGTGGCGGCCGAGGCAGTCGAGGCAGCCGCTCAGCAACTTGCCGGTGACCAGGTCGTTGAACCGGGCCACCACAATCGCCACGCGCAGGCCACTGGCACCACTGAACTGTCCCTCAAAACTGGCCACGGGCATGCGCCACAGCCGTGGCGTCGACTCAAGGACGCAGCCTAAAAGCAAGGGCCGTCCGCGTAGTGCGGGCGGCCCTCAGCAACAGGGGAATGCTGGCGAGGGTTGGGCGCAGCCCATGCCGAACTCAAACAACCAGGTAGCTGATGCCCCAGTTCACCAGCACCAGGGCTACCCAGGCAAGGCCACCGAGAAGAATCAAACGATTGGAGCGGCCGCTGTCCTCACTGCTGGCGTAGAGCACGGGTACCGCCACGATCAGGGCGAAAGACATCACCACCAGGGCCAGAACGGAGAGGGTGTTGAGGATCTGCATGGCTCAGGGGCAGGCCGACCGGTCAGTGGGCGGATTCTCACACGCAGACCCGCTGTCTCCGCCGGCTTGCTTCACATCTCGATGCCGGGGCGCTGGCCCGGTGGATTCGCAACCGTGCTGAGGTGCTCCGACCAGCCGCCCTACGATCGCCGCCAGCACTTGAGGGATCCGTGGCCGCGGAAGCAGAGCAACAGCTTTCGCTGATCGCCGGCCTGGAAATCCAGGGGGATCTGTTTGGAGCTGCCAGCGGTGGGGAGAGCCGTTCTGAAGCAGAGAACCCCGGGGCAGCGCTCGATGCAACGGCCCTGAGCGAAGCGGCCCAGCGCCCACGCCAGCGGCGGCAACGCCAGAGCCCTGGCCCGGCTGAAGGAGCAACCGAAACCTCTGCTTCCCCCTCAGCCGACCCCGCCGGCGAGGGGGAGAGCGAACTGCCCGCCTGGCACCACCACAGCCTGGTGGACCCCCAGCAGCTCACGCCGATGCTGCGCCATTACGTGGAGCTCAAGGCCGCCCACCCCGAACGGCTGCTGCTCTACCGGTTGGGCGACTTCTTCGAATGCTTCTTCGAGGACGCCATCACCGCTTCGCACCTGCTGGAGCTCACCCTCACCGGCAAGGAGGGCGGCAAGGCGATCGGCCGGGTGCCGATGGCCGGCATCCCCCATCACGCCGCCGAGCGCTACTGCACTGAGCTGGTGCGCCTCGGCCACAGCGTGGCTCTGTGCGACCAAGTGGGCAACACGCCCGCCAAGGGCGAACTGCTCCGGCGCGAGATCACCCGCGTGCTCACCCCCGGCACAGTGCTGGAGGAGGGCATGCTCGCCGCCCGCCGCAACAACTGGCTCTGTGCCGTGATGCTGGAGGGTCCCGCCAGCAAGGGGGATCCAGATCTGGCCGGCCTGCACTGGGGCCTGGCCGTCGCCGACGTGAGCACCGGAGAATTCCGCGTCACCGAGCGCACCGGCAGCGATGCCCTGCACCAGGAGCTGCTGCAGGTGGATGCCGCCGAGGTGCTCTGGGCCGGGGGGCTAACGGCCGGCGATCCCGGCAGTGCAGCGCCCGCCCCCGCCTGGTGCCCTGCCAACCTGCTGCTCACGCCCCTGCCTCGCACCCCAGTTGAGGCCCCGGAAGCCAGCGCCACCCTGAAGGAGCGCTTCGGCCTGGCCAGCCTCGCTGGCCTAGGGCTGGGGGAGCTGCCCCTGGCACTGCGTGCCGCCGGCGGCCTGGTGCATTACCTCGACGGCACCAACAGCGCGCCGAGCGACGCCTCGAACGGGCGCGACCAGCCCCGGGTACCGCTCGACCTGCCCACCAGCTGGCACGCCGGCGACGCTCTGGTGCTTGATGCCGCCACCCGCCGCAACCTGGAGCTCACCAAAACCCAGTTGGGCGGCCAGCTGCAGGGCTCCCTGCTCTGGGCCCTCGACCGCACCCACACCGCCATGGGCGGCCGCTGCCTGCGCCGCTGGATCGAGGCGCCGCTGGTGGAGCGCCAGGCCATCCTCCGGCGCCAGGGCGGCGTGGGCGAGCTGGTGGCCCAGCGGCCCCTGCGCCTGGCGGTGCGCCGGCTGCTGCGGCCGATGGGAGACCTGGAGCGCCTGGCCGGCCGCGCCGGCGCCGGCACGGCCTCGGCCCGCGACCTGGTGGCCCTGGCCGATGGCCTGGAGCGCCTGCCGCTGCTGGCGGCCCAGCTGGCCAAGGCCAGCAGCGCCCCGCTGCAGTCCCTGGCCCGCCCCTGGCCGGAGCTGGCCGAACTGGCGGCCGAGCTGCGCCACACGCTGCTCGACGCTCCACCCCTCTCCCTCAGCGAGGGCGGCCTGATCCACGACGGCGTCGATCCGCTGCTGGACGGCCTGCGCAACCAGCTCGACGACCAGGACGCCTGGCTGGCCCAGCAGGAGGCGGCCGAGCGCCGCGCCAGCGGCATCAGCACCCTCAAGCTCCAGTACCACCGCACGTTCGGCTACTTCCTGGCTGTGAGCCGGGCCAAGGCCTGCGCCGTGCCGGAGCACTGGATCCGCCGCCAGACCCTGGCCAACGAGGAACGCTTCGTCACCCCCGATCTCAAGGCGCGCGAGGGCCAGATCCAGCAGCTGCGGGCCCGCGCCGCCCAGCGCGAATACGAACTGTTCTGCGCCCTGCGGGCCCGGGTGGGCGAGCAGGCCACCGCCATCCGCAGCGCCGCCCGCCTGGTGGCCGAGCTCGACGCCATCGCCTCGCTGGCGGAGGTGGCCGCCACCGGCGCCTACTGCTGCCCGGAGATCAGCGATCCCGCTGGCCCCGATGCCCGCCTGCTGCAGATCGAGGGTGGCCGCCACCCGGTGGTGGAGCAGCTGCTGGTGGAAGAGCCCTTCACCGCCAACAGCGTGGCCCTGGGTTCCGTAACAGCGAGCGGGGCGGGCGACCGCGGCACCAGCCCCGACCTGCTGATCCTCACCGGCCCCAACGCCAGCGGCAAGAGCTGCTACCTGCGCCAGACCGGCCTGCTGCAGCTGATGGCCCAGATGGGCAGCTGGATCCCCGCCCGCTCGGCCCGCCTCGGCATCGCCGACCGCATCTTCACCCGCGTCGGCGCCGGTGACGACCTGGCCGCCGGCCAGTCCACCTTCATGGTGGAGATGGCCGAAACCGCCAACATCCTTCACCACGCCACGCCGCGCTCGCTGGTGCTGCTCGATGAGATCGGCCGCGGCACCGCCACCTTCG
>JBIKUY010000054.1:0-8917 GCA_044347355.1 Prochlorococcaceae cyanobacterium
CCGGAGTGGGGTCGGGGTAGCTCCACACCGCCCGGCGGAGCCGCCGCTCCCCTGGGCCACCGGGTTCGAGCACCACGTCGAAATAGCAGGCCACCCCCTTCCACTCGCAGAAGCTGCGGCCGGGGGTCGGCTGCAGCAGCTCCAGCCGCAGGGCTTCGGGGGGCAGGTAGTAGGTGGGGGGATGGAAGGTCTCCAGCACCCGCAGCGCGCGGTGGGTGTCAGCCAGTACCTGGCCCAGCGCTTCCACCCGCACGTGCTCATCGCTGGCCACCAGGGCGGGCGGCCGTGGGTAGTCAGCCACGGGTTCCGCCGCTGGGGGGGTGGGATTCATGGCAGCTCCAGGCTGAGTTGCTGGCGGTCTATCGCAGACGGGCGGGTGGTGACGGCTGAGGGGCGGGCGGCTGCGGGGGTGGTGGCGATCGGCTCCATCAGCCAGCCCGCAGGATCCCAGGGCTCCATCAGCGGCTCGAGGGCCCGCAGCTCGGCCCCATGCACCGGCGCCAGCCAGGCGGCCTCCAGGCCGTCGGGGATCAGCACCGGCATGCGCTCATGGATCGGTGCGATCAGGGCATTGGGGCGGGTGGTGAGGATGCAGCAGGTGTCGAGCTGGCTGCCATCGGCGCCCAGCCAGCGCTCCCAGAGGCCGCCCAGCCAGAAGGGGGCGCCGTCGCGACGGGCCAAGCGCTGGCCCTTCTCGAAGAAGGCGTCGGCGGGGATCAGGCAGCGGTGGTGGCGCCAGGGGCCACGGAAGCTGGCCTTCTCAGCCACCGTTTCGCTGCGGGCATTGATGGGGCGATGCACCGGGCGAGGGGCGGGTTTGCGGGGATCGGCGGGGTCCTTCACCCAGGCCGGTAGCAGCCCCCAGAGGGCGAAGGCCACCTCTGGCCTCCCCTGCTGCAGGCGCTGAAGCAGCAACGGCTCGCCGGGACGGATCAGGGGCCTAGGGGCATAGTGCTCGGCGAGCTCAGGCGGCAGCTCCCCCTGCAGCCGGGGCAGCAGCTGATCGATCCCAGTGGTGAGGGAGTAGCGACCGCACATCACCCCACTCTGGCGCCCATTCGGTTTCCCACCCCGGTGAGCGAGCGTGGCGGGGAAGAGCGCACCTAGCCTGGGCCAAACAGCAGAGGCCGTGCGTCATGCCCATCCGCCAGGACGACAACCGCCCCAGCCGGCGCTTCGGCCTGATCAATCTGGTGCTGATCGGCTTCGGGGTGTTGCTGCTGTTCAGCAACTTCCTGCCCAATCAGGGCAACCAGGTGCCGCGGGTGCCCTATTCGCTCTTCATCGATCAGGTGAACGACGACAACGTGCGGCGGGCCTACATCACCTCCGACCAGATCCGCTACGAACTCAAGGAAGCCCCGGAGGAAGGCGCGCCTTCGGTGCTGGCCACCACGCCGATCTTCGACATGGAGCTGCCCCAGCGGCTCGAGCAGCACGGGGTGGAATTCGCCGCGGCCCCGCCCCAGAAGCCCAATATCTTCACCACTATCCTCAGCTGGGTGGTGCCCCCGCTGATCTTCATCCTGGTGCTCCAGTTCTTTGCCCGCCGCAGCGGCATGGGCGGGGGGGCCCAGGGGGCCCTGAGCTTTACCAAGAGCAAGGCCAAGGTGTATGTGCCCGACGAGGAATCGCGGGTGACCTTCGCCGACGTGGCCGGGGTGGATGAGGCCAAGGCCGAGCTGGCCGAGATCGTGGATTTCCTCAAGAAGCCCGAGCGCTATGCGGCGATCGGCGCCCGCATCCCCAAGGGCGTGCTGCTGGTGGGCCCGCCGGGCACGGGCAAAACCCTGCTCTCCAAGGCGGTGGCCGGTGAGGCCGGCGTGCCCTTCTTCATCATCTCGGGCTCCGAATTCGTGGAGCTGTTCGTGGGTGCCGGCGCCGCCCGCGTGCGCGATCTGTTTGAAGAGGCCAAGAAAAAGGCGCCCTGCATTATCTTCATCGATGAACTCGACGCCATCGGCAAAAGCCGCTCCGGCTCGATGGGCGTGGTGGGCGGCAACGACGAGCGCGAGCAAACGCTCAACCAGCTGCTCACCGAGATGGACGGCTTCGCTGGAAAGGACAAGCCGGTGATCGTGCTGGCGGCCACCAACCAGCCGGAAACCCTCGACGCCGCCCTGTTGCGGCCCGGCCGTTTCGACCGCCAGGTGCTGGTGGACCGGCCCGACCTCTCCGGCAGGCGCATGATTCTTGGGATCTACGCCAAGAAGGTGAAGCTGGCCGAGGGCGTGGATCTCGACCGCATCGCCCAGGCAACAGCAGGGTTTGCTGGAGCGGATCTGGCCAACCTGGTGAACGAGGCGGCTCTGCTGGCCGCCCGGGTGAACCGCACCACCGTGGAGCAGGGCGACCTCAACGAGGCGATCGAGCGGGTGGTGGCCGGCCTGGAGAAGAAGAGCCGGGTGCTCCAGGCCGACGAGAAGAAAGTGGTGGCGTACCACGAGGTGGGCCACGCGATCGTGGGCCACCTGATGCCCGGCGGCAGCAAGGTGGCCAAGATCTCGATCGTGCCCCGGGGCATGAGCGCCCTGGGTTACACCCTGCAGCTGCCCACTGAGGAGCGCTTCCTCAACTCCAAGGAGGATCTGGAAGGCCAGATCGCCACCCTGCTGGGCGGCCGCAGCGCCGAGGAAGTGGTGTTCGGCGCGGTGACCACCGGCGCCGCCAACGACCTGCAGCGCGCCACCGACATCGCCGAGCAGATGGTGGGCACCTTCGGCATGAGCGAGACCCTTGGCCCCCTGGCCTACGACAAGCAGGGGGGCAACCGCTTCCTTGGCGGCCCCAGCAACCCCCGCCGGGTGGTGAGCGATGCCACCGCCCAGGCCATCGACCGCGAAGTGCGCGGCCTGGTGGACCGGGCCCACGACCGGGCCCTGGCGATCCTGCACCGAAATCGCGACCTGCTGGAGCGCATCTCCCAGGAAATCCTCGACAAGGAAGTGATCGAAGGCGACGAACTCAAAACCCTGCTGGCCGAGAGCGTGCTGCCCGCGGAGGCCCAGCTCGCCGCCTAAGCAAGCGGCCCCTGACTTGAAGTAAAAATATTTGCTATATTCAGCCCAGACCAGGTTCTGCCTGCTCAACATAGGGCGCTGTATGTTCATCGTCAGCGATAGGGCTAATCAGCTCTGTAACCGCCTTTCGCTTTATCGCGATTTGATGGCAGCGTCCATTGAGCTGAACCATCTGCTGGTGATTCCCTTCTTCGATGACTACGCCAGTTGCTTCAAGGGCACAAGCAACGACCTGTTCTGCCGATTCCCACCCGCCAAGCTGTGCCTGCCGCCAACCAATGGCTTTAGCCGCAAGGCATTCCTCAGGCTGGTTGAACGGGTTGTACGCCAGCTCAAACGCAGACCGGGGCTAGCCAAACGCCTTGGGTTTGCGATGGTGGCGTCCGACTACGCGACAACCCTTTCCGGTGAATCGAGCACCTACGATCTCGCCAGCGCACAGTTCGCCGAGCTGGCACGTCGGCATCGGTTCATCTTTCTTTCCTGCCCGCTGTTTCGCGTCACCTCCCAGGATTGGGTGGTGAAGCATGGCGATCGCATCAGGCGCTACTTCGAGCCAGTACCAGCGATTCGTAAGGTTGTGAACGGGGTGCTTGAGCAGCAACGTCAGAGTGGCTCAATTTTGGTTGGCATGCATATCCGCCGCGGCGACTACGCCACCTTCCTGAACGGGCGCTACCACTACTCCCACGCGCAATACGCCGCCGTGATGCGCAGGGTTGGCGCTCTGTTAACAGCGCAGCTCCAGCATCAGCCCGTGATGTTCCTGCTCTCGTCGAATGAAGCGATCCCGGAAGAACCCTATGCCGGCATGCACTGCACAAGACTGCGCGGCACCGCCGTGGAAGACCTTTACACCTTGGCCGGCTGCGATTACTTGATCGGCCCTCCCAGCACATTCGGCAAGTGGGCCGCATGGCATGGGCGCGTGCCGCGTTACACGCTCAGCGATCCAGAGCACACGCCTCAGCTGTCTGAATTCAAGCGTTTTTGAGTTTGGCGACAAGGCCGCAACCAGGCCCTTGACGGCGGCCCCGTTGATGGCCGATAAGGGTTGTTTGAGACCGGCCGATGCACGGCGCCGCCTCCACCCCCTTGCCTCCAGCCCTCACAGCGCTGAGGGACAGCGATCTGCTCTCCTCGGCTGACCTCAGCGGCGAGCAGACCCAGGCCTTGCTGCAGTTCGCTGCCGATCTGAAGGCCGGCCGCGCCACTTCCGATCTGGGCGGTAAAACCCTGGGGCTGATCTTCTCGAAGTCGTCCACCCGCACGCGGGTGAGCTTCACGGTGGCGATGGCCCGCCTGGGTGGCCAGACCATCGACCTCAACCCCCAGGTGAGCCAGGTGGGCCGGGGTGAGCCGGTGGCCGACACGGCGCGCGTACTCAGCCGCTATGTGGACGCCCTGGCGATCCGCACCTTCGCCCAAAGCGAACTGGAGGAGTATGCCCACTGGGCCTCGATCCCGGTGATCAATGCCCTCACCGACCTGGAGCATCCCTGCCAGGCCTTAGCCGACTACCTCACCCTGGCCGAGGCGTTCGGCGCGATCAAGGGCCTCACCCTCGCCTATGTGGGCGACGGCAACAATGTGGCCCACTCGCTCATGCTCTGCGGCGCCCTGCTGGGGGTGAACGTGCGCATCGGCTGCCCCGAGGGCTTTGAGCCCGATGCGGGAGTGCTGGAGCAGTCGCGGGCCCTTGCCGCCGCCAGCGGCGCGGCTGTTGAGGTGCTGCACGAGCCGGTGGCGGCAGTGCGCGGCGCCCATGCCCTCTACACCGACGTGTGGGCCTCGATGGGCCAGGAGGAGGAGAAGGCGGAGCGAGAGCGGGCCTTTGCCGGCTGGTGCCTGGATGAAGCCCTGATCGCCGAGGCCGACAGCCGGGCGATCGTGCTGCACTGCCTGCCTGCCTACCGGGGCCTGGAGATCAGCGCAGGGGCGATCGAGGGCCCGAGCAGTCGGGTGTTCGACCAGGCGGAGAACCGCCTGCACGTGCAACAGGCCCTGCTGGCGGCCCTGCTCACCACGACCTGAGGGCACCAGGACTGGACAAAACAGCAGCCAAGCGATACATCTGTATCAGTGTCCCGGCTCTGTTGTCTGCCATGCCCGACCGCCAGCCCAGCAGCCAGCTCCAGGAGGCTCTCACCCCCGCCCAGCGGGAGCTATACGACTGGCTGTCGCGCTACATCGGCGAGCACCGGCACAGCCCCTCGATCCGCCAGATGATGGAGGCCATGGGACTGCGCTCGCCGGCGCCGATCCAGAGCCGTCTGCGCCACCTGCAGCAGAAGGGCTGGCTCACCTGGCAGGAGGGCCAGGCCCGCACCCTGCAGCTGCTGGGCGAGGCGGCGGTGGCTTTCACGGGCGGCAACCCTTCGATCCCGGTGCTGGGGGCGGTGGCGGCCGGCGGCCTTGTGGAGACCTTCGACGACGTGCAGGAGCGGCTTGACCTGGGCCCGGTGCTGGGCACCCGCGGCTTGTTCGCCCTCACGGTGAACGGCGACTCGATGGTGGACGCCCACATTGCTGACGGCGACGTGGTGCTAATGGAGCCCGTGAGCGACCCGGGGCGGCTGCGCAACGGCACGATCGTGAGCGCCCTCGTAGCGGGTAGCGGCACCACGCTCAAGCACTTCCAGCGCCGGGGCGGCACGGTGATCCTGGAGGCGGCGAACCCGGCCTACGGACCGATCGAGCTGCCAGCCGAGCAGGTCACGGTGCAGGGCAAGCTGGTGGCGGTGTGGCGCCAGGTGTAAGACCGGCCAAGGTGTAAGCTTTGCTCACGCCAGACGGGACCCTCGGGTCCAGACAGTCGACCAGCGGCCAGTTTGTTCGGCGTTATCCCAAAGGGGCCATAGCTCAGCTGGTAGAGCACCTGCATGGCATGCAGGGGGTCAGCGGTTCGAGTCCGCTTGGCTCCATTTTGTGAGATCCGTTGCCCTGCGCTGGATCTTTTTGTCTGGCTGCACAGGTCTGGCTTCACATGTCTGATCAGGCTAGAGAGCGAAAATCAAGCCCATAACTGCGTCAAGCAGCACCCCAGGGGCTTACCGCAATGCCCCCGCTGGCCTGGTGCGCTCCCAAGTGCGCGTCACCGCCCATCAGCCCTCCCCCAGCGACTGGAAACTACGAACCAGTAGAACGCCTCCAGGGCCGTCATCGAAGCCAAGGGCGATGGTCCCTGCTGGGTGATCGAGCACCTGAGCAGCCAGGCCGCCGATCGACCGGGGGCCATCATTCTGGGGGCCGGACACACGCCGCCGAGCAGGGTGCAGGCCGAGCCGTTCACAGCTTGTAGAAGCTGCGATACCAGGCCACGAAGCAGGCCACGCCCTCCTGCACGGGGGTGTTGGGGCGAAAGCCGGTCCAGGCTTCCAGGGCTGAGGTGTCGGCGGCGGTGGCCAGCACATCTCCGGGCTGGAGGGGCAGGTAGTGCTTCTCGGCGGTGATGCCGAGGGCAGCTTCGATGGCCTCGATATAGGTGATCAGCGGCACCGGGTTGCTGTTGCCGATGTTGAACAGCCGATGCGGAGCCCAGCTGCTGGCGGGATCGGGCCTGGCCGGATCGAAGCCTGGATCAACAGTGGCAGGCTTGTCGAGCACCCGGATCAGGCTCTCGGTGATGTCGTCGATATAAGTGAAATCGCGCACCATCTGGCCGTTGTTGAAGACCTGAATCGGCTCTCCGCAGAGCATCGCCCGGGTGAACAGGGAGAGGGCCATGTCGGGCCGGCCCCAGGGGCCATACACGGTGAAGAAGCGCAGGCCGGTGGCCGGCAACCCGTAGAGGTGGCTGTAGGTGTGGGCCATCAGCTCATTGGCCTTCTTGGTGGCGGCATAGAGGCTCACCGGATGGTCGACACTGTGGTGCTCGCTGAAGGGCAGGCAGGTGTTGCCGCCATACACCGAACTGCTGGAGGCATACACCAGGTGCTCTACGCCCTGGTGACGGCACCCCTCGAGGATGTGGCCGAAGCCTACGAGGTTGGACTGGATGTAAGCCGAGGGGTTGTCGATCGAATAGCGCACCCCGGCCTGGGCGGCCATGTGAATCACCTGGCGGGGCGGGCCGGGGGGGAGGGGTTGGCCGTTGGGCGCCTCGCCGCGGAAGGCCGCCTGCACGGCGGCAGCGTCGTTGAGGCTGGCCTGGATCAGGGCAAAGGGTGTGCCACTGCGGGCTGCCAAGGCTTCCAGCTCGGCCAGACGTGCCCGCTTGAGGGCTGGGTCGTAGTAGGGGTTGAGGTTGTCGAAGCCCAGCACCGGCGTGCCCCGCTGCAACAGGCGCTGACTGAGGTGGAAACCAATGAAACCAGCGGCTCCGGTAACAAGAACAGACCTCAACGGAGCAGCCATTCCGGGGAGAATGTGAGCATCCGATCACAGCAGAGGTGGACCGGTCAAGTTGGAGGGCGGATTGAAGGTCAACGCCCTGAACAACGACCAGCTCTGTGACATCGCGTCTCCACCGTCTCAACGGACCCAGTGGCCCCCAAAGGGCGCAAGCCGAATTCGGGGTACTTCGGGCTACTATTGAAGAGTGCATTGACGCAGAGGATGGTTGATCCGTGGGCGCACGAACCCTCACCAGCCAAATCCGCCGCTGACACAACCGAGGAATCACCGGCCGCCCCAGCGCCACGGCCCAAGCGCCAGCGAGGCCGATCCAAGGGACGCCAGTTGTTCTGCCCGGCCCACCCCGACACGGCCATCTCCGGCAATGGCCAGAAGTATTTTCTGCACCTGCTGCAGCCGGAGGAACTGAAGCAGCGGGGCATGAGCGACAAGCGGGCCAAGCTGGTGATCCAGGCCTATCCGGTGCTGGTGCTGAGTAACGAGTGGCTGGAGGAGCTGTTCTGCCCGGCCTGCGGCAGCTCCCGCTGGTGTCACGTGGTGCGCCACGACAAGGTGCGCCACGACGTGCGCTGGGCGCCGCGGGAATTGTGGGAGCAGGTGGCGCACGTGCACCCGCTGGTGCCGAACCCGAGTGTGAGCCAGTACACCCGACGAGCAGCGCGAAGGCTCACCCCCAAACGCGCCGACGGCAAGCGGTATTACGACCGGGGTTAAGCCCGGGCTAAACCGGAGCTACACCGTGGCCTCCGCCATCAGCAGGTGCCGCGTACACAACGACTCCAGCCACACCTACGCCTGGTTGAGCGTGCGTCCGTCCAGCACCTCCGAGCCCAGCAACGAAAACGCGGCACTGCCGTCGTTGAGGATGTCAAAGGAGCCGCTCAGCTCCTTGGCCCGGGATACGGCAAGGTGAGCTTCACCTGATCACCCGGACCTAGGACGTAAGCCTTCTGGTTGATCAGTCTGTCCTGCCCGGGGGTCGGGCTCAAGGCCTAAATCTGGGCGCCGGCCGGCAAAGCCATCAGGCTGGCGAACAAGCCATGGGCGGCGAGCAGCGCCATCGCCCCGAGCCGCAGCCTGGCCCCGAACCGCCTACCACTACCAGAGCCCTTACCACTAGATGGGATGCCGCTAGATGGGTTTCCACTCGGAAGCCGAGCCAATACTGCACATGGCGCCACTCCCAGAAACTAACGGCGCCTATGCCGGCGTGCGAATCCAAAACTGTATTTTCTCGACGAAAAGACCAGCAACGTCGATGAGGTGCCGCTCAAGGTTGGGCCTGTTTGGCCACCATCCTCTGCCCCTGGGCGGTGCGCATCAAGGTGGCCCGCACGTCACCCAAGAAACCCTCTAGCCGTTTGCGCTTCCGGCGCGACCGCGGCAACAGATCGGAGAACGCACCGGCGTGGCAGAGATCCACCAACAGCGCCACTTCTTCGGAGGTGAGGCAAAGCAGGTGTTCGTCGCCGTGGTGGGTGACCTTCATGAGCCTTGCATCGGGTTAGAGGCGCCCTGGGCCTGATCTGCAGAGATTTTCA
>JBIKUY010000192.1:0-4679 GCA_044347355.1 Prochlorococcaceae cyanobacterium
GTTGCCCAGAGCCCCCGCCAGCACCACCGACCTGGTGCGCCTGTACCTCCAGGACATTGGCCGCGTGAACCTGCTCAGCCAGGAGGAGGAACTCACCCTCGCGCGCCTGGTGCAGGAACGGGAACGGCTGCTGCAGCTGCGGCCGCCAGACAACGGCGAGCCGGAGACGACGCAGGCGGCCTGGGCAACCCAGGCTGGGCTCAACCCCACCCAACTCCGTCAAGCTCTGCACCGAGGCAAGCGGGCGCGGGAACGGATGATCCAGGCCAACCTACGCCTGGTGGTGGCCGTGGCCAAGAAATACCAGCGCCGCGGCCTGGAATTGCTGGATCTGGTGCAGGAGGGCAGCCTGGGGCTGGAACGGGCCGTGGAGCGCTTCGACCCCACGCGAGGCTTCCGCTTCAGCACCTATGCCTACTGGTGGATCCGCCAGGGCATCACCCGGGCCCTGGCCAGCCAGAGCCGCACCATTCGGCTGCCGGTGCACATCACCGAGAAGCTCAATCGCCTCAAGCGGGCCCAGCGGGAGCTGACCATGCGGTTGGGGCGACTGCCGAATCTGGCCGAACTGGCCAGCGAACTTGAGCTGAGCGAGCAAGGTGTGCGCCAGATCCTGATCCAGGTGCCGCGACCCGTGTCGCTGGAGGGACGCGTGGGCCGGGATCAGGACAGCGAGCTGGGGGACCTGCTGCAAGATGAGCACGCCACGCCTGAACAGTTACTCACCCGCGAGCAGTTGCATGACGACCTGGAGAGCCTGCTGGCCGAGCTGAACGGGCGGGAAGCCCAGGTGATCCGCGAGCGCTTTGGCCTCGATGACAACACCCCTCGCACCCTGAGCGAGATCGGCGAGGGCATGCATCTATCGCGGGAGCGGGTGCGGCAGATCGAGTCGCAGGCCCTGCTGAAGCTGCGCCAACCCCAGAACCGCTGCCGCGTGCGCGACTACCTGGGCAGCCTGGATGAGCGCTAACAACGGCGCAGAGCGAAGAACAACTCCAGGAAAAACAACGATCTCCAACAGCCGAGCGGCGGGCAGCACCATCGGGGCTAAAACGGAATTACTCCGCTTTAGCCCCGATGGCAGCCAAACCATCCGCCACTGCTGCTCCTCCGATCGACATCGGCATCCCCGCCGAGCAGCGTGCCCTGATCGCCGAGGGCCTGGGCCGCGTGCTGGCCGACAGCACCGTGCTCTACGCCAAGACCCACGGGTTCCACTGGAACGTGACCGGACCGATGTTCAACACCCTGCACCTGATGTTCATGGAACAGTACACCGAGCTCTGGAACGCCCTCGACGAGATCGCCGAGCGCATCCGTGCCCTCGGCCACAAGGCGCCCTTCGGCGGCAGCACCTACAGCGGCCTCTCCTCGATCCCCGAAACCGACGGGGTGCCTGCCGCCCTGGCCATGGTGCGCGAGCTGGTGGAGGGCCATGAAGCCGTGGCCCGCACGATCCGCAGCGTGTTCACCGTTGCCGATGAAGCGGGCGACCAGCCCACCGCCGACCTGCTCACCCAGCGGCTGCAGATCCACGAGAAAACCGCCTGGATGTTGCGCAGCCTGCTGGAGGGCTGAGGCCCGTGCTGATGGGGTAACGAATTCACAACGAAATCGACCACTCCTGACTAAGAAGAGACCATCGGCCAAGATTGAGCGTCGAGATTCAGATAAGTTTGGCCAGTTGCTTGATGCCCGATGCTTCCTGCTGCCCTGAGATTGCGCTCTGCAGTTGTCTTTAGCGACCCTGCCGCAATCCATAGCAACAGAAGAGAAAAGCTCGGGCCTCTGGCCGCCTGGATGGCCGCCAGTGCTTGCCTGGTGTCAACAGCACTTGGCAATCCAGCTCACGCCGCCTTGGTCACCTTCAACCTGAACCAGGACATGCCGGGCAAGCCCAGCACCATCTCAGGGACAGTTGATGGGTTGACGTTCACACTCTCCAACCCATCGAGCGGCTATTTCCGTTCCAGCGTGCCCAAAGGCTTCTGCCTCTACGGGGTTGGCGAGTGCGACAACACCACCACCGGCGACCCCCTCACCAGCTTTGAGGGAACTTTCGACCAGACCGTTCAACTGATCAGCTACACCATTTCTGTTGCGAGCTTCACCGGCCCGGAGCCCACACTCACCTTCTCCAGCGCCGGCCTATCCAGCGTGGAAACAGGGCCGTTCATCGCCGGTACCACCCGCAACTTCACCAACCCGTTCATCGTGCCTGCGGGCAGCACCATCAACTACATCGCCACCGGCGGTGGTGATGGCTCCATCCGCCTCTCGGCCTTCACGGTGGAAACTGATCCTGTGCCGGTGCCGGGTCCACTACCCATTCTCGGGGCTGCCGGTGCCCTCGCCTGGAGCCGCCGGCTTCGGAGCAGGATCCGCCAGCTACATTGAGGTTTGAGCAGCTTTGCCATGTCCTCACCCGCCGTCCAGCGAACTGCCAAGTTCGTCTTTGTCACCGGCGGCGTGGTGTCGAGCATCGGCAAGGGGATCGTGGCCGCCAGCCTGGGACGCCTGCTCAAGAGCAGGGGCTACAGCGTGTCGATCCTCAAGCTTGACCCCTATCTGAATGTGGACCCGGGCACCATGAGCCCGTACCAGCACGGCGAGGTGTTCGTCACTGAAGACGGCGCCGAGACCGACCTCGACCTGGGCCACTACGAGCGCTTCACCGACACGGCGATGTCGCGCCTGAACAGCGTGACCACGGGCTCGATCTACCAGGCGGTGATCAACAAGGAACGCCGGGGCGACTACAACGGCGGCACCGTTCAGGTGATTCCCCACATCACAGGAGAGATCCGCGAGCGCATCCACCGGGTGGCGTCCAACTCCGGCGCCGACGTGGTGATCGGTGAGATTGGCGGCACCGTGGGCGACATCGAGTCGCTGCCGTTTCTGGAAGCGATCCGCGAATTCCGCGGCGACGTGGGCCGCCACGACATCGCCTACGTGCACGTGACCCTGCTGCCCTACATCGGCACGTCGGGTGAGCTGAAGACCAAACCCACCCAGCACTCGGTGAAGGAGCTGCGCTCGATCGGCATCCAGCCCGACGTGCTGGTTTGCCGAAGCGACCGAACCATCTCCGAAGAGCTCAAGCGCAAGGTCGGCGGCTTCTGCGGCGTGCGCACCGGTGCCGTGATCCAGGCTCTCGACGCCGACAGCATCTATGCCGTGCCCCTGGCGATGGAGCAGGAAGGCCTCTGCCGCGAGGTCCTCGATGTGCTCAAGCTCGAGGACCGCGCCAGCGACATGGCCGATTGGGCGGAACTGGTGACCAAACTGCGCAACCCGGGCCCTGCCGTGAAGGTGGCCCTGGTGGGCAAGTACGTGCAGCTCAACGACGCCTACCTCTCAGTGGTGGAGGCCCTGAGGCACGCCTGCCTCGCTCAGGACGCCTCCCTTGACCTGCACTGGATCTGCGCGGAACAGATTGAGCAACAGGGGGCCGCGCCCCTCCTCGAAGGCATGGATGCAGTGGTCGTGCCGGGCGGCTTCGGCAACAGGGGCGTCGATGGCAAGGTGGCGGCGATCCGCTGGGCTCGCGAGCAGCGGGTGCCCTTCCTGGGTCTGTGTTTGGGCATGCAGTGCGCCGTGATCGAGTGGGCCCGCAACCAGGCTGGCCTGGTGGGCGCCACCAGCGCCGAGCTCGATCCGCACAGCCCCCACCCCGTGATCCACCTGCTGCCCGAGCAGCAAGACGTGGTTGACCTCGGCGGCACGATGCGGCTGGGCGTCTATCCCTGCCGCCTCCAGGCCGGAACCCATGCCCAGCGCCTCTATGGCGAAGAGGTGGTGTACGAGCGGCACCGCCACCGCTACGAGTTCAACAACGCCTATCGCAACCACTTTCTGGAGGCGGGATACACCATCAGTGGCACCTCGCCCGATGGTCGCCTGGTGGAACTGGTGGAACTTACGGATCACCCCTTCTTCGCCGCCTGCCAGTACCACCCCGAATTTCTCTCCCGCCCGGGCAAGCCTCACCCCCTGTTTCGCGGGCTGATCGAAGCGGCCCAACAGCGCGCTGGCATGGATCAGGCTGCCTGCCGCGATCTCAGTGTTGTCTGAGGGTTGTCTGAGGCGCTGATCGGAATCGGGCGATCAGAGCCGCTTGAGGGAATCCGTCTTGTCCTTGAAGCCACCAAGCAGCAACTGCAGGTAAGTGACCTTGCGCAACTTGATATTGGCGGTCAGCGACATGCCCACCTGCAAGGGCAACTCCTGGCCTGATTTCATCAGGAATTGCTGGCTGTCCAGGGCCACCACCACGGGAAACCGGTAGGTCTGGTTCCGCTCATCCGGCGGCAGCGCGTCCGAGCCGATCGACTTGAGCGTGCCCTCGAGCACACCGAAGTCGGTGGCGGGGAAAGAATCGATGCTGATCTCCACCGGCTTGCCCACCTGCACGAAGCCGATGTCGCTGCTCTGCACCTCCACCCGGGCCTGGAGATCCTTGAAAGGCACGATCTTCATCACAGGCTCGCTGCTCTGGGCTACGAAACCTGGGCCCGTTGGTTTGAGGTCAAACACCAGCCCATTCACCGGTGAACGCACATCCTGATAGCGGATATTCACGTCGAGTTCTGTTAGCTGGCTGCGCAGATCTGAAATCTCACCATTCAACTGGGCAGTGGCCTGCTGGAGAATGGCAGTCTGGCGCTTGCGGT
>JBIKUY010000225.1:0-4153 GCA_044347355.1 Prochlorococcaceae cyanobacterium
CGACTCCCACCTTCTCCAGCTCACCCTCCACCTCTCGCACCTTGTTGCGCTGCTGAAGCACCTGCAATTCAGCCGCTGCTCCAGACTTCTCCAAGCTCTCCAGGCGCGCGAGGATCTGGGCCTCAAGCTCAATATTTCGAGCTAGAACCTTCTGCTCAGTGTCATTGAGGTTGAGATAGCGTTGCAACTCCAATTTCTTGAGCTGCAGCTGCTCTTGTTTGGCCTGAATCGACTCCCGCAGCGATTTGCGGCGATCGAGGGTGGCCTCATTATCTAGCTGCAGTAACACCTGCCCAGCAGACACTCGCTCTCCCTCCTTGACCAACATCTTCTGCAGCACACCACCCACCGGCATCTGCACTGTTTTCACATCACCGATCGGCTGCAATTTGCCCGGTGCCACCACCACTTCATCGGTCTTGGCCAGGGCCAGCCAGGCGAGGGCTGCGGCTGTGGTGCCCACCAGGGCCCAGGTGATCGAGCGGGCCAGGAAGCGCGACTGTTGCAGCGCCATCGATTGATGGCTGCTGCGCACGCGACGCTCAATCGCGTCCTGGGTCACCTTCAGCAGGGATCGACCAGAGAGAGGACTGGACATCAGGTGGCCTCCTGCTGGCGATAGAGGGCGTAGTAGCGACCACGGCGCTCCATCAGATCATCGTGGGTACCCACTTCCGCAATGGCCCCTTCGTGCAGCATCACGATCTGATCGGCGCGACGGATCGTGGACAACCGGTGGGTAATAAAAAACACCGTGCAGTGCTGCAGTCCCTGCAGCAGGTTGTTGCAGACCCGCCGCTCTGTGTCGTAGTCGAGAGCACTGGTGGCCTCATCGAGCACCAACAATTTGGGATTGGACAGCAAGGTACGCGCCAGGGCCAGTCGCTGCCGCTGGCCACCAGAGAGCCCTGCGCCGCGCTCGCCTACATCGGAGCTGTAGCCCCCGGGCAGATCCATGATGAAATCGTGGGCACAGGCCATGCGGGCCGCCGAAACGATCGATTCACTGCTGGCATCTGGATCGGTGAGGGCGATGTTCTCCGCCACGGTTCCACTGAACAGCAGCGGCTCCTGGGGAACGATGCCGATCTGGCGGCGCAGGGAGTAGAGCTCCACTTTGTCGATGTCGTAGTGATCGATCAGGATCCGCCCAGATGTTGGCGCATACAGGCGGGTGAGCAGCTTCATCAGGGTGCTCTTGCCGCTGCCGCTCTGGCCCACGACCCCCACAAATGTTCCGGCCGGGATCTGCAGATCCACATGCTTGAGCACCTGGGGCGACGAGGGCGTGAAGGCAAAGCTCACGTCCTGAAACACCACCTCACCCTCGATCGAGGGGAGTGGAATCTTCTGCTTGTCGGCCTCATTGGATTCCTCCGGCGTGTCCACCACATCGGCCAGTCGCTCGAAGGACACCTTCAGCTCCTGAATGCTCTGCCAGATCGAGGACAGCCGCAGTAGAGGCTGGGTGACGTAACCGGAGATGATGCGGAAGGCGATCAGCTGGCCCAGACTCATCTCACCCTTGAGCACCAGTGAGGCCCCCACCCACAGCACCAACAATTGCGAGAGTTTCTGCAACACCTGGGACGTCTCCACCAGGGCGGTTCCGGTGATCGTCTTCTCAAAGCTGCGGGAGATGTAGCGGTTGTAAAGGTCCTGCCACTTCCAGCGACTGATCATCTCCACGTTCTGGGCCTTCACCGTCTGGATTCCGGTGAGCACTTCCACCAGATGGCTCTGGGTACGCGCATTCTCTTGGGCCGCATCGCGATACTGGCGGCGGAACAGCGGTGCCCCCAACAGGGTGAGTCCGACCTGGATCGGCAGTACACAGAGGGCAATCAAGGTGAGGAGCCAGCTGTAAAACACCATCACCACGATGTAGATCACCGAGAAGGCGGTATCCAGCAGGGTGGTGAGAGCCTGACCGGTGAGAAATTCGCGGATCTTCTCCAACTCGGCCACCCGGGTGCCCAGTTCACCAACCGGACGGCGATCGAAGTAGGAAAGCGGCAAACGCAGCAAGTGGTCGATCACCTCAGCGCCCAGACGCAGATCGATGCGGTTGGTGGTTTCGGTGAACAGGAACGTGCGCAAGGCACCGATCACCCCTTCCATCAGGGTGACCACCACCAGGGCGATGCCGAGCACCTGGAGGGTGTCGAGGCTGCGCTGGCTGATCACCTTGTCGATGATCACCTGGATCAGCAACGGGTTGGCCAGGCTGAACAGCTGCACCACAAAGGAGGCCACCAGCACCTGCAGCAGGATGCCTCGATGGCGCTGCAGGGCGGGCCAGAACCATTCGAAGCCGAAGCGCTGCTCCGGCGTGCTGCTGCTGCGCTCCACCAGCAGCACATCGATCCCATCCGGGTAGGCCTCCTCGATCTGCGCAGGCGTGAGCTCCAGCCAGCCATCGCGTGGGGAGGCCAACACGAGGCCGCGGGCATCGGCGGCCCGCACCAGGGCAAAGCCCTGCTTCCAGGGCACCAGCGCCGGCACCTGCAGGCGATTGCCCTGGCTGGCTGGCACCCGCACACCACTCACATGCAGGCCCATCGAGGCCGCGATCGAGCCACAGAGCTGCAGGTCTGGTGTCTGGCCGCGGCGCAGCACATCGCGCAGGATCTTCTCCACCGCATCCCGGCGGAACGGCAATTTCAGCTGGGCCGCCAGCATCTGGAAACAAGCCAGGGTTTCCTCCAGGGCACCGCTGCCGCGCAGCAGCCGCAGTTCGGGTTGATCTCTCTGGCCCAGATCCAGACCGCTGGCCAGGGGAACCCCGCCGATCACGGCAGGCTGGTCAGGATCAGCGCCGGCGGATACCGGCCCCTGGTCGTGGGCCGTCGGGGCCGCCATGGCCGCCATGGCCGTCATCGGCAGGGCGATCAACCGCGCAGGCAAGGGGCCCCGCACCACCGGCACACCATCTGCCGGGTTGAGCTGGGATCCGAGTGAATGATCCACCAGGTTGTTGCTGGCGGCAAACAGGGCTTGGTTGGCAGGCACCTGCCGCAGGGCCGCTCCTGTGGGAGGCACGAGCTGGGCCTGCGCCGCCAGCTCACGCCAGGTCTGCAACAGGGAGGCACCCGCCTGGGCACGGCGCCCAAGCTGATGGGAGAGCAGGGCCAGGAGCTCCGCGCTAAACACCTGGCCGGCCGTCCAGGCCGCGAAACTGGGTTCCTCCTTCAGAAGCGTAAGGACCAGCGCATCGGGGATCGCCAGGGCTTCCAACGCCGAGGCCGCCGCCACCTCCTCACAGGGGGCAGCCCGCAGCAGGGAGACCAGCCCGACAAAGCTTCCGGAACCGAGCTTCTCAGCGGTGCTGAGCATCCCGCCGTCCCTCACCAGCAGGCGGGCGGAACCAGAGCGGATCAGCAACACCTCACTGGGAATCAGACTGTCGTGACAGAGGGGCTGACCGAGGCGGAAGCTGCGGAGCTGCAGCTGGGAATCCAACAAGCCACGGCCCCGATCACTGAGCTCCGCAAATGCGGCATGGGTGGTGAGCAGGGATGAATCGGCCAGGGCCATGGAGAAAAGGTTGGGGGTGGCTGAATTCAGCTGCTGGTCCGAGCGGTGCCAGCTTGCAGGCTCTGGATGCGTTGATTCACCTGCTCCTCAAGCCAGGCCTCCAGTAACTCCTGAGTCATGGCCTCGGCTGCCTCAGGACCATAGGTGGCTGGCACATGATTTTCGAGGCGCACCAGCACCCACCAGTCTTCTATTGGGAAGGGATCGAGCAGCACCCCAGTCTGGGCACTGGCCAGACGGGTCACCAATTCCGGATGGCCCTGGCTGAGGGGCACAGGCCCGACGATGCCCCGGGTGGTCCGCTCTGGACCTTCCGCGTATTCAGCGGCGAGATCGGCAAAGTCGGTTTCGCCCTCACGCACCTGCAAATAGAACTCGCGAATCAGACCTGCATCTTTGTTGCGTAGCAGGCTGTAGACCACCCGATCGAGGCTCTGTTTACGAGCTAGAAAATGAGATTCAGCCCTGGCACCGAACTGCTGCTCAGCATATTTCCACAAACGCATGGGATGGGCAATCCGATACTCCAGATCGCTCTCCGATAGACCGTGATAGTGACAGTAACGAACTAGCTGATCTTGATTCTCAAGTGCATTGTCCTGAAGAAACTGTCGCT
>JBIKUY010000415.1:0-8835 GCA_044347355.1 Prochlorococcaceae cyanobacterium
GGTGTTTGGGGTCGATCAGGCGGGGCGGGAGGAACTGCTCACCGCCCGTGAGATTGATCGGATCGACAAGGTCCCGTCGTTCGTGTTTTCGAATGCCTGCGAGTCGGGCGTGTCACCCGCCCAGATCGGAAACTACAGCCCCGACCTCTGTCCGGCATTCGCCGCAGCTTTTTTCCGGCAAGGGGTCCAGAACTTCCTGGGGACCGGCTGGCCCGTCGGCGATCGCGCAGCCCGCCGCTTCGCCTGGGAACTCTACTCTGGCCTGTTGGGCGTGACTGCGATTGACGTCGAGTCAAAAACGACAAACAACAAAGACAAGTCCCGCAATGAAGGCACGTCCGAGCCCGAAACCGAACAGCCAACCGTCGACTTGAACATCCTGCCGATTTCCGAGGCCCTCCAGAAAGCCCGAAAGACCCTGATTGCGGAGGCGTGCCGACGCATGTGTCCGCAGGGTGGAACAGTCGAAGGGAACACTCACGAAGAGCAGACAACGGAACACGAGCCCGACAATCTGCATCTGGCGGTCGAACACCTGCAGACGTGGGGGGCCTACCAGTTCTACGGCAATCCTGAGTTTCGCCTGCTGGCCATCCCGACTCAGCCGAACGACGAGGAGACCTCCCCCCAGACCGAATCGTCGCCCAAACCAGACTCCACGACCGACCTGGCCCAGCCCGGCGCTCGGTCGCGCAGGGCCGGTGCCGCTGCCGCCCGGTCGCCATCCCCGGGACCGGCTCGGCGAAGATCAAGCCCCGTCCCTCCTCCGTCGGGACGCGCTCGCAACCCCACCCAACCGGGTGTCCCCCAGTCTCGCCCTGCGGCAACTCGCCCGGCCTCTGCCTCCCGCAGTGCAGCCCCCAGGAAACCCAGCCAAGGGGCGCGACCGGCAGCAAACACTTCCCGCAAAGGCGCCACCGGCAGGAGCGACGCCCGCACCCGCCCGGCTTCGGGTCCACGTCCTGGGAAACAGGCCAGAACTTCCAGTAAAACGTCCCGGGGTGAGCAGTCCCGGGACGGCGGTGGCACAACCGACAGACCAGCCGGAACAGCCCCGTTTGCCGCATTCCGCCAGCAATTTGCCCACGCCCTTTCCCCAGATCGTGGCGGCTCAACTCGGGCCGGAGGGCCCCCACCAGAACTGCGTCGTGACGACGCCCGGGTGCTGTCGGAGAAGACAATCGATGCCCTGCGGAAACAGGCCAAAGTCCTCGACGAATTTCGAGGGACCTCGCGGCGAAAAACCCGCACGCAGGACAAGGCCTGGAAAACTCTCGAACAGGCGTGCCAGGCTGCCTGCGCCGCCGTCATCGATGATCGCCTCGAAGTCCTGCAGAACCCCGACCTCGGTCGCGGCCTCAACCTGACCCTCGCCGCCACCGGTCAACGCCCGGCCTACCTGGTGGTCGACGACGAGATTGTCTGGGAATCAAGCCTGGTGACGGCAGCAACGTGGCAGGAGAAGATCGAACGAATCGACCCGAGCACACTTCAACGCGTCCTCCGGGGCGTGGGCCTGATCCAGCTGACGACAGACAAAACAGTTGCGGGAACAGGATTTGTCATCGGTGCTGACCGCGATCTGGTGGTCACCAATCGGCACGTGGCCCGCTTGTTTTTTTCTTACGAGAGGCGCACAGGTGGAGGACTCGATTGGCAGAGTCGGGGAGGAACGGTCGTGATGGACTTTGGGTTGGAGGCCCAAACTCGTTCTGACAAACGGCAGCGGGTGGTTCAGCGCGTTGTGTTTGCCCCACCCGATGAGATTCCCGTCGAGGGCCCAATCCAACACAATCTCCCCGATGTGGCGATTCTACAGCTGAAGAAGGAACCCGGAGCATATTTGCCGGAGCCTCTGCCGCTGTTAAACGAAGTCGAACCCCAACCCCATCAGGATCTTCTGATCATTGGCCATCCTTCGAAAGATCGGAGGTACCCCGAACAGGGCAAGGTCGGAGAGGCGCTGAAGGTCGTCTTCGGGGCGCAGTATGGCCTGAAACGGGTTGCTCCGGGGGAGTACAAACGGCTGAGCAACTCAGTGGGACTGACAGCGGGAGCAGGATTGAGGTCAGGCATCCGTGGCGTTACACACCGACTTGCCCACGATGCCTCTACTCTCGGAGGCAATTCGGGTTCTCCCGTCCTGCTCCTCGCTCCCGAGGCAGGGTGCCTTGGGCTCCATTATGCTGGGCAAGTCGCGAATGAACCGACGGACGAAGCCAACTGGGCTCACGACTTCTTCGCACTGAATGACGTTCCGAACACAGTCCCTGGTCAACCACTGACGCTGGGCGCGTTTCTCAGCAGGGTCAATTAGCTACCCAACAGTCCTGCACATCAATCGAGCAGACTCGTCACAATGGGAGAATCCTCGATCATGGTGCGCGTGACCAAGCGTGCAACACCTCCTGAGGCGTGAGCCAACTGGCGACGAATCAACCTCGTCAACGAGGTAATCTCCGGACCAATTCCTGCAGAATCGTGCTCACCGGATTTGCCTCGGCAAGCTGAAAAAACGCCTAAGACGTTCGACGGGTTCACCCATGATCTTGAGAACAATCTCATTGGACTTGCAAGGCAGCGAAGGCCGCTGCAAACTCAATATGTGCCTGAGGAAACCAGTCTCACAGTTTTTGGGAGCGTTGCGCGAGAAATGAATCGTCTGGAATCACGCAGACTCGCAGTCTTAAGCCGGCTGGGTCAGCGCCGCGAAGCAGCGGCGGGGGGAACGCTGGAGTCTCAGCAAACGGCGGTGGCCGCAGACCTCAGCCAGCGCCCCATCGACGAGATTGTCGGGGAAACGGTTGACAATCTGCATCGTTACGCAGAGCGCTTTCTCGACAACAACGCGAAGGCCCTTGCATTGATCGAAGAACTCAAGGAAACCGGCACACGCGGGTTGCAACTGTCCCGAGAGAAGCCCGGTCACTTGGCCCATGATGAACCGGCGTTGGGCGGCTTGGAGGCGATTGTATTGGCCACAGGGGAGCGCCCTAGCTTTCTGATTCGCGATGATGCCGTCGTTCCTGATTCCAGCTGGACCCCTCCAGAGGAATGGTTGCAGGTCATCAGTGGACAAGCAGCGAGCCTGGCGAAGGCCCTCCAATGCGTCGGCCGAATCGACGTGGCCCACAAGCCTGGAGAAGTGACGCCCACGGGGACGGGTTTCCTGGTCCAGCAAGACCTGGTGCTGACAAATCGTCATGTTGCGCAAATGTTTGCCAGGCAATCGGATTCCGGATGGCGTATGGAACACAAGGCCTGGATCGACTTTGGACAGGAAGGGAACGGTCGCGGCGAGTGGCGTCGCCGACAAATTCGCGGCGTGGTCTTCGCAGGACCCGACCGAATTCATACAAATGCGATCGATCACGAGCGGCTTGACCTGGCACTCCTCGAACTTGAGCCCCCGAACAACAGCAATCGAGCCCCACTCTGGCTCGCGATTGATACTCGTTCAAACGCCGTCCGCGAAGCCAACGCCGTGTTTGTGGTCGGCTACCCGATTACTCACCAAAACAACTACCCGGACGTCCTGGTGCAGTTGCTGTTCACAAGCGAGAAGTTTCTTGGCAAGAAACGACTGGCTCCTGGGCGGATTCTTCCAGGTCGGGAATTGGGCCCCACCACAGTGAAACACGACGCCACGACCATCGGCGGAAACTCCGGATCTGTCATCCTCAGGGACGCCGGATTGCGTTTCGCCGCCGCCCTGCACTATGGCGGCAGCCCTTTCCAGGCGAACTGGGCCCATGTGCTGGGTGAAGTCCTCGATTTGCGCGGAAGCGACGGCTCAACATTCAGGGAAATCTGTACTCGCAGAGAAGTTGTTCTAGGTTGATTCTCCCCGCAGAGGACCGCCAGTTTCAGTCCGCCGCCCGATGAGTGCCTCCAACCCAGATTCAAAAGAGGCGCGGCAGGGCGTGTCCGGGACCACGCCTCGGGTGGGTCTGCGACGCAGCAGGATCTGCCGCTCCCCTTTTCAACTTCTCGAGGCCGAACGGCAGCTTCTTGTGCGGCATTCGCCCCTCCACCTCGCCATCGCCGGATCGAGAACCGGCCCCCCCTCGCGACACCGGACCCGAGTCACTCTCCGCGCGGGAGGAGGCTCGCGTCTCAACTCCTCCGCCACGTGATTCATGCTCCGCCAGGTGGATCTGGCGGCGCTCCGGTGATTCATGTGTTACCCGCGCCTCTTCCCCTCCCGTGACAGGTTCCGGGCCAGCTTCGTTGGCGGTCTCAAGATCCTCAAAGAGATCTTCGTGCAGCACCTCGTCCACGAGCGGAACAGCGACCTGACGGGAAGAGCGATTCACTGAACGCTCCGACTTCGGCGTGGTCGATTGAGCCGCGACGACCTGCGCCACCATGGCCGTCAACTGCTGAATCTGCTGACGAGTCGCCTGCAACTCCTCACGCGCGGCGTCGAGTTCTCGCTGCAGACCCACCGATTCTCCGGTCCCAGGAGGCGGCTCAGGGGGAACGTGCCCCTCGTTTGTCTCATCCTTCGCGGACGGAACCGTAAAAGGTTCTCCACCTGATCTGGGGCCTGTTCGGGTCGAGCGGAGCGCGGGAGCACACGCCGGGGGCGGAGCACAACTCGATTCAGTGTCGTCGACGAATTCGTACTCATCGTCACTCGCAATCCGCGAGCGCGGCAGACGACGGACCCGTGAGGGGCGAGTTTCCTCCGCTGCGGGCTCGGGTGTGCCCGTCGCTCCTCCGGCAGCCGGGGCTGCCCCCGTAGTCCCTGCCGGAAATGGCACAAAAACGCCTCCGGCACCAGGCGGGTAATTGGACGGTCCAATCGCGCCCCCGACCGCTCCTCCGGGACCCCCACCGCCATTCCGCACCAGCGTGGCGCGGCCCGAATCCAGCAGCATCTCTGCGTCACGGCGGAGTCGGACAAGAGCCGGGAACTGTACGGAGGGGAGCGCGAGTTTCCACTCGGGAAAAGTCACTTCCAAGCCGCGAATCCCCACACTGTTCGTGGCACCAGCGACGACTCCGGAAGGCGGAGGCGAAGAGAACTCCGCGGTAGCGGTCGCTCCGCCTGTCGCCCCTTGCCGCTCGCGTTCCGATTGCAAGGTCGCCTCGGCGACCGCTGCGGCGACCTCCTCGGCAAGACGACGTTCAAACTCCTGATCTTCGATGTATGAACGTGACCTTGGACGCGAACGGGGGCGACACATCGGTTGTCGAGCTGGGGCAGCACAGGATTTTTGCGCTCCCGCAGGTGGCGCGCAGTCCTGGGAATGCACCTCGGCTCTCGGGAAGCAAACCAGCGTACTCACCAGAACCAAGCCGATGAGTCGTGTCGATTTGCGCTGCCTCGCATCGATTCGCGGCGACATGTCGATCCCCTCCTTGGGATTCTCGGGGCGAAGCGGCGATCGATTCCGTGATCGCAGTTTGCTTGTTCTTGCCGGAGATCGATCTCCGGTCGTCGGCCAGATGACGCGGACCACCCCCGCTTACTGCGGTGGGTTCAGCTTGTTGACCTTGTCAACCAGCACTTCCACAGCTCGTGTGAGCCCGGTGATCTGGACCGCAAGTTCGTCGACATCCTTCCGCATCTGCCGCAAATCCTGGCAGGTGTCGACGGATCCCGAGCCAGCAGAGCCTACGGCCCCTCCCGCAGCTGGGGCACAATTCGACTTGGTTGACCCGACTGCGCCCGTCGCTCCCCCTTCGTTCAAGGATCGGCTCAATCGGCAGATTCGGAGAATGTCCTCGTCTGACAGAGCTGATCCACCGGTCGCACCACCTGTGGCTCCACCGGTGGTACCCTGAGGAGCGGTGAAGGCCATCGCCGGTGCAGCCATCATCATCACCGGGTACCCGAACGCAGGTGCCCCAACAGCACCGCCGGTGGTCCCGCCGGACTGCTGGACCACAACATTTTGAGGGGGTGCAGCCGGGGCAAGTGCCCCGATATTGATCCGGGGACGACGCACGACCACCTTGATTTTTGGACGATAGCTCGCGGGCCCACACGCGGGGCAGTCTTCGATGTAATCGTATCCCTCGCTTCCCGAGCAATCTCCCGCCTGAGCGAGGGTGGAGCCGGTAACAGCGAGAACCCCAGAGAGGGCGACGGGGTACAACTTTGAACGCGACATGCGAGAACTCCGAATAACGTCAACGGACCCCGGGGACAATCGGCTGCCGACCTGCTGGAACTCTCGCTGGAGTGAATCAGTTGTGGTCCAAAACATCGAGAGGGCGATGCTCTCACCGCAGAACCATCAAAATCGGTACCCTTCCCCCAGCTGGAATAAATCCCCAAGATCTCCCAGTCTCCTCAAGTTCTTGACACAAAATGTTTGACTGCGGAAAACTGCTTCATTTAGACTGAGGGCTGAAGGATTGTTCACGGACCATCTTCTGATTAGCGGATTTGGAGTTTGGATGATGTGGAATTCCTGGTCGAAACCTTGGCTCGCAACCTCATTGATCTGTCTTTCCTGCCTTTGGACTGGCGACGCCCGGGGAGACGTAGAGCAGTTTCCGGGGGAGAAACAGTCGGCAGCGCCTCAAAACCAGGCGAACGACGACTTAGCGGCGCTCACCAGTGCGGTGGAGAAGGCCCAGTCAGCCTACGAGATCGCTCGAGATGAATGGGAGCGGTCGGGATTGAACAAATCCAAGCACAAGGCCATGACTGAGGCCCGACGGGTATTGGCTTCCGCGGAAGCGTCTTTGAGGCAATACGAGGAGCAGCAGTTTCTTCAGCTAAAGGCCGAAGAGCGACAAGAGCTTGAGGCGATTTCAGATTCAGTCTCGGAACTTCGACGGGATGTCAACCGAATCAATGAGTCCCTCCAGTTACTAAACCCAGGCACCGGCAATGGTGGGGCGGTTGGTGGGGCGGTTGGTGGGGCCGGACTGGACCCATCGGGCGCGATTCCCAATCGTCGAATTCACCTTCTAATATTCGGAACCGGCAACGACGCGCTGGGAGACGATGGGATTGTCCAAGGCAGCATCGCCAACGTGCAATTCGTCAAAGAACTGTTCTCCAAATGCTGTCGCGAACGGCTCAGGATCAGCCCAGCCAACTCCTTCTTGTTTGACCAGGCCATTATCGTCAAGTCGATCGGGGCCTTGGATGTGAAGCCTGAAGATGCTGTTGTCTGTTACATCTCAACCCATGGAGCCTTCGTCAATGGTTTCCATCGGATGTCTCCGACCGGATCGCGTAATGCGTCGATGGACCGTGCTGAAATCTTTCGCGCCCTGCAATCCAAGAAGGCCGGATTGACGGTTTTAGTGACCGATGCGTGCGGAACTGCTTTCGGCAGAGCCCCGTCCGGTCAAGGTGAGGCAGCGCCACGCCCTCCCACGTGGCCCCTCTGGCACTTGCTCTTCAAAACCCGGGGCGAAGTCAACGTGAACGCTGCCCATTTTGGTAGAGAGGCTCTCTTCAGGATTCAGCCCCGGGGGAGCGACACGCGCAGCCATGGAGGAATCTTCACACGCGAGTTCGTAACCTACGCGGTCTTCGGGGCCACGCCGTCGGCGGCAGACATCACCGCTGGCGCCGCGGCATGGGACGCTTTCTTCACCCGGGTCGGTGAAAATGCCTATGGGCAGAAACTACCTGTTGAGGTCGAAACAAATGAAGGAGTGTCAATCATAGATTTCTTCCAGCCACGCCCCTGCAAACTCAGCCCAAATGGCCAGGAATCCAAACGTCTGTAACCTTAGCGGTCGCCCTAGTCGCGTCCTCCACAGTCTCCCTCTTTCTACACCCTCTCAGCTCTTTCACATGCGACACATGAAAACGTTCCACTTGCGACTTTGCATCTTAGTCCTGATCCTGTCGACTTCGAGCGCAGAGGCCACCTGCCGTCTGCGCCGGCTGGAGCGTTTGCAGTACCGTGGCGCGACTGGTTCCGTCGGACAGGGCGCTACCGGCAGTTTTGTCTCCTCGGTGGTGGTTCCAATTGGTGCCAGGTTCCTCGTGAACACGATCGCCGACAAACTGGGCGTCTCTCAGCCCTCGAGTCCCCAACTGATTCGCGAGGAGTTCGAGTGCGATATCAATGCCAACCAGGGTCTGCCCGACAATCCTCAACTGCTCGAAAACCGCGAGACGCTGAAGCGAATCAACGAGAAGCTCAGCATTCCTCAGCCGGCTCCCATTCCTCAACCGCCTGCGGGAGACGCCCCCCCACAACCGGAAGCAGTACCCCCCTTGCCAATCTGAGCCGGGCTGCAGATCTCAACCCTCGCGCTCCGAGCGCACTCCTCTGCGGACATGGCAAACAGGCCCCGAGACGCACGCCGCATCTCGGGGCCTGTTCATTCATTTCATACACAACATCGCCGTGATGGTCGCGTGCGCGTCGCCTGCCCGTTTACGAGCGAGTGGCTGTCGGGCTCCGGATCGGTGGCTCTTCTCGTCGCTCAGGGACTGGCCAGGTGCACCCCCAACGCCTGACGCATTTTCGCCAGTGCCGCCTCGCGGACCTTGCGATGGGCCTTTTCTTCGATGTCGACCACCGCACGCGTCGCGTCTTCCACCTTGTCGAGCGCTCCGAGCAGCTGTCCCTTGAGCCCCATGGCCTGCTCGAACCAGGGCCAGAAATCGGCTTTGTCGTGGTGTCGCACGATCAGGCCGGACGTTTTGTCGAATTGGAAGTGCGCCTCGATCTTGTTGTGCACCGCCCGCGGGGTGGCGTTCGCGTCCGCCGCGAAGTCGTATTGGCACTCCCAGTTCGCCAGCCACTCGCCATTTTCCCAACGGATGTCACGCACACTGACACGGATTCCATCCGGGCGCGAGCAGATCATCTGCCACATCAGTCCGACCGCGTCGCGGCCCCGCAG
>JBIKUY010000284.1:0-3522 GCA_044347355.1 Prochlorococcaceae cyanobacterium
GAACGGCCCCACCTGGTCGAGGGAACTGGCGAAGGCCACCAGCCCCCAGCGCCTCACCCGGCCGTAGGTGGGCTTGAGGCCCACCACACCGCAGAAGCTGGCGGGCTGGCGGATCGAGCCGCCGGTGTCGGAGCCGAGGGCGGCGACGCACTCGCCGGCGGCCACGGCGGCCGAGCTGCCCCCCGAGCTGCCGCCGGGCACCCGCTCGGGGTCCCAGGGGTTGCGGCTGGGGCCGAAGGCGGAGGTCTCGGTGGAGCTGCCCATGGCGAACTCATCGAGATTGGTCTTGCCCAGCAGCACCGCCCCGGCCTGCCAGAGGCGCTCGGTGACGGTGCTCTCGTAGGGGGGCACGAAGGTCTCCAGCATGCGGCTGGAGCAGGTGGTACGGATGCCCTGGGTGCAGAGGTTGTCCTTGATCGCCAGGGGGATACCGGCCAGGGGCGGCAGGTCTTCGCCAGCGGTGCGGGCCGCATCGATCCGGTCGGCGTCGGCCCGGGCCCGCTCGGTGGTCACCTCCAGAAAGGCATGCACCGTGGGATCCACGGCCTCGATCCGGGCCAGGTGCTGGTCGGTGAGCTCCCGGGCCGACACCTCACCGCGCTGCAGCTTCCCGCGCCATTCGGCGATGCCCATCCACCCACTCACCAGGTGATGGCGACGCTATCAGCCAGGGCCCACCACGCCAGGGTCGACAGGCCTCAGACGCTCAGTCCACCTCAGTGAGGGGCTCGCCGCGGTGGGTGCGCACCAGCTCGTGCTCCAGACCCAAAGGGGATTCAGCCTGGATGTCGCTGAGAAAGGCCGGCAGGGCCTGCTCCAGGGTGCTGCGGCGCACGAAGGGGCCGAACCAGTAGATGACTGCGGGCGATTGGGTGCGTACCCGTGCCCACCAGGCCAGGCCCAGTCCGTTGGCACAGCGGCGAACGGGCCAGAGCAGTGGATTCATGCAGCGGGAGTGATCACCGCTCCATTGTGCCCGCCCCGGGCTTTCTGAGCATGGAATCGCATCAGAGCTGCACGTCCGCCATGAACCCGGATGGCTGTGGAGGCTGAAAACCGAGCGCGATACCGGCAGGGGGTGTTCCTTGACCCTCAAGCTGGGGTTCGCTCTCCGGCGCTGGCTCAGGCTCGTCATGCACGGACTGGTCATGCGAGGACAGTGGCTCAGGATCTTGAAGTGGCTCAGGATCTTGGGGTGGTTCAGGCTGATGGTCGAGAGCTGATGCTGGAACGGGCTCGGGCTCTGGCTTGAGCTCGGGCTCAGGGGTCTCAAGCGGCTGGGAATCCAGGTGCGCAGCCGGTTCGAAGGCAGCCAGGACATCGGCCTCCAGCCCAGGCAAAGGGGCTGGTTGCCCTTGCACGCCTGGGTCCTGGTCCTGGACGGCATCGACAGAGGGAGTGGATTCCAGCTCAACCTCGGCCAGCGATTCAGCCGCAGGGGCAGCCGCACTAGGCAGCTGGGGCCGCACGATGCGAGGGGCCGGGTCACCGCCGCGCAGGCCCTTCATCCAACCCCGCCGTGCCACCTCATACAGCAGCAGGGCGGTGGCCACAGAGGCATTGAGGCTTGGGGTGACGCCGCGCAGGGGGATGCTCACCAACTGGTCGCAGTGCTTGCGGGTGAGCATTGAGAGGCCATCGCCCTCCGAACCGGTCACAATGACCAACGGGCCGTCCAGATCCACCTGCTCCAAGCTCACCGTGCCTTCAGCAGCCAGGCCCACCACCCGGTAGCCCTCCTGCTTGAGGCTGTCGAGGGCGCGGTTGAGATTCACCACCCGGGCCACGGGCAAATGCTCCAGGGCACCAGCCGCCACCTTGGCCACCGAGCCGGTAAGGCCAGCGCTGCGGCGCTGGGGCAGCACCAGGCCGTGGGCCCCGAGGGCCTCGGCGCTGCGGGCAATCGCCCCGAGGTTGTGAGGGTCAGTGATGCCGTCGAGGGCCATCAGCAGCGGCGGTTCACCCAAATCACGACAGCCATCGATCAGGCTGGGTAAATCGAGGGTGTCGGCGGCGGCGGCCTGGAGCACGATGCCCTGGTGCACGGCACCGCCGGTGATCTGGCCGAGGCGAGCCCAGGTGACCTCCTCCACCAGCACGCCGGAGGCCTTGGCTTCGCGCAGCAGCTGGAGGAAGGCCGGACTGAAGCGCATCTCTGCGGTGCACCAGATGCGGTGCACCGGCCGGCCGCTCTCCAGGGCTGCCTGGGTGGCATGGCGCCCCCAGATCAGGTCGTTGGCCGGACTCTCATCGGCGTGCACTCCCTGGGGGGCTTGCTGCGGCACGCTCTCCACGGCCACCACCGGCGGCCGGCTGAAGCGGGAGGGCAGCAGGCGCCGGGCCGGGCGGCTGTCCTCACGGCGTGGACCCGTGCGCGAGTAGCCACTGCGCTCACCCACCCCACGCACGGGCTCGCGGCGGCTGTCACGCCGGGTATCACGGCTGCGGTTCCAGTCACCGCCGGCAGTTCGGTCACGCTCTGGGCCCCGCTCGCGCTCGGGACCTCGGTCACGAGTGGAGGGGCGAAAGCGATCGCCAGGCCGGGCAGAGGGGCGGCCACGCTCGGGAACACGCTCAGCACCGCGCCCGGCTGGGCGGTCGCGTTCACGCCCTTTATCCCATTCGCGGCCTTTCTCCCACTCGCGGCCCCTGTCCGGGCCAGTGCCCTTCTCCCGGTCGCGGCCTTTGTCCCGGTCGCGGAAAGAACCGGTCGAGGAGCCCGGACGCGCGGGCTTGCGTCCCCCGGCTCCGGCCCACTTATCAGGGCGGCGTTCAAATCGAGGGCTCATGGCGAAGGCTGGTTATGGATCGATCTCCTCCAAGTGATCTAGCAGTTCGACCAGCCGGGGGGGATCGTTCAAGAACAGCCAGCCGAGCAGGGCCTCAAAGCCGGTAGCCAGGCCATAGGCCGCTGCGTCGCCCTGGCGGGGCCCCCGACCGGCCCGGTTGCGACCCCGGCGCACCAAATCGCGCTCTGGCTGGCGCAGAAGCCCGTCGAGTCGCTGGAGGGCCCTGGCCTGGGCATCCGCACGCACGGAGGCAACCACCTGGCCGTGCAGAGCGTGGGAACGGCCAGGGGTGCGGCAGCGGCGCAGACGCTGGTGGAGCTCCCAGACCGCATCACCCAGCCAAGCCAACTGCAACGGGCCCAGGTCGCCGCTGGGCAGGGAGCGGGCTAAACCGGCCAACCATGCGGAATCGCGGGCGACAGGCTCAGGGGGCGAGGCTGGCAAGGGCGGTCTCGAGGTCGGGCTGGAGATGGAGGAACTCCTCGAGCCGCACCAGCTTCACGGTCTGGACCACGCGGGCGTTGCCCACCACCAGGAACTGCTGGCCATCAGCGTTGCACTGTTTTGCCAGCTGCACCAGGGCACCGAGACCCGAGGAATCGATGAAATCGATGTGGGAAAGATCGATCAACAGGGGCTGTCTGGGACTGCGATGGGCGGCAATGAACTCGCCGAACTGCTTGTCGGAATAGGCGTCAAGCTGGCCCGTGAAGCGATAGAGCTGGCAGCGGGC
>JBIKUY010000155.1:0-5287 GCA_044347355.1 Prochlorococcaceae cyanobacterium
CTCAAATCCCCCACGCAGGGACACCGTGAGTCGCTGCAGGTCGTTGATGGCTCTGGCCCCCGTTTCGGTTCTGCGGGGAGTGTAGGGATCACAGCCAGGCCTGCAGCACCTGGGACGGAAATGGCCAGGATCAGTAAAATTAAGGAAAAAGCGAAGGGCCTCAGGAACGGCAATCCAAACGGCAAGCGCGCCGAAGGCCCAATCGCGGGAGCGGCTCAAGCTTGGGGACAAACCCTTCAGACTATTGGCGGCGTTCCGCCATCAAGGCGGTGAAGCGGGCGAAGTGGTGGTCGGCGTCGTGGGGCCCCGGGCTGGCCTCCGGGTGGTACTGCACCCCGAACACCGGCTGGTCTGCCAGGGCCAGCGCCGCCACGGTGCGGTCGTTGAGGTTGAGGTGGGTCACTTGCACCCGTTCCGGCAGCGACTCGGCCGCCAGGGCAAAGCCGTGGTTCTGACTGGTGATCTCCACCTGGCCAGGACTGCCGCAGGGATGGTTGAGGCCGCGGTGGCCGTAGCCCAACTTGAAGGTGGCGCCGCCGAGGGCGAGGCCGAGAATCTGGTGGCCCAGGCAGATGCCGAATAGAGGGAGATTGGGCTGGCCGAGTAACTGGCCGGCCAAGGCGATGCCTTCGGTCACCGCAGCCGGATCGCCGGGGCCATTGGAAAGAAACACCCCCTCTGGCTCCAGTGCGAGCACTTGCTCCAGGCTTGCGGCGGCGGGCAGCACCGACACCTGGCAGCCATGGGCCACCAGGCGGTCGAGGATGGCGCGCTTGATGCCGAAGTCGATGGCCACCACCCGGTAGGGCCGATCCGGCTGCGGCTGCAGACGGGCGTCAAAGGAGGCACTGCAGGGATGCTGCCAGGTGTAGGGCTCACGGGTGCTCACCGCGGCGGCCAGGTTGAGGCCCTGCATCGAGGGGGCGGTACGCACCTGCTCCAGCAGGGCCTGGGGGCTGGCGCCATCCGTGCTGATCGCGCCGTTAATGGCGCCGCCCTCGCGCAGATGCCGCACGAGGGCGCGGGTGTCCACGCCGCGGATGCCCACCACGCCATGGCGCTCGAGCCAGGTCTGCAACGGCTGCTCTGCGCGCCAGTTGCTGGCGGTGGGCGCGAGCTGGCGGGCGATCACACCGCGCACGTGGGGCTGGTCGGCCTCCTGGTCGTGGACGTTGACGCCGGTGTTGCCCAGTTCGGGATAGGTGAACGTCACAAGCTGGCCGGCGTAGCTCGGATCGGTCATCACCTCCTGATAACCCGTCATGCCGGTGTTGAACACCACCTCGCCGATGGCAGTGCCCCGGGCACCAAAGGCCTCGCCGCGCAGCACAGTGCCGTCGGCCAGCACCAGCAGGGCGGCGGACGAGTGGGATGACGGCGGCGTTGACAGCGGCACGGTCATTGCGGCAGCACTGGCTCGATCATCCCCCAGCGGGGGACTGCAACGCCGCGCGCAGCTGCTCCAGTCGGATCCAGGCCTCTCCGGCGGCAAGCGCCTCGACCGCTTGCTGATAACCCGCGGCGATGCCGTCCGCCACCCCAGCAGCCCAGAGCACCAGGGCGGTGTTCAGGGCCACTACAGCCGCCTGGGGCTGGCTGCCCCGGCCCTGCAGCACCGCTTCCAGAATCGCCTGGTTGGTAGCCAGGTCGCCGCCGGCCAGCGCGCTGTTCGGCGCCGTGGCAATGCCCAGGCTCTCGGGATCCAGCAGCTCCTCGCTCACCCTGCCCTGCTCCACCAGCCGCAGCTGGCTGGGACCGGCCAGGGAGGCTTCGTCAAGCCCGCCAGAGCCATGCACCACCACAGCACGCTGCAACCCCAGCCGGGCCAGAGCCTCGGCCATCGGATCGAGCAGGTCGGGCCGGGCCACGCCGAGCACCTGGGCCTCGGGCCGCAGAGGATTCACCAACGGCCCCAACAGATTGAACACCGTGCGCACCCCCAGGCTGCGGCGCAGGGGTGCCAGACCCACCAGGGCGGGATGCCAGCCGGGGGCAAACAGGAAGGTGACGCCGGCGGCCGGCAATGCTGCCAACACCTGCTCCTGGGGCGCCTGCAGCTGCACGCCGAGGCCCTCCAGCACATCGGCGGAACCCACCCGGCCGCTGGCGCTGCGGTTGCCGTGCTTAGCCACGTTGGCGCCACAGGCGGCGGCCAGAAAGGCCACCGCCGTGGAGATGTTGAAGCTGTCGGCCCCGTCCCCGCCCGTGCCGCAGGTGTCCACAAGGGGCAAAGCCGGGCGGCCAGCCGGCTGGGGGCATGCCTCGCGGAGCACCTGGGCCATCGCCGCCAATTCCTCGCCGGTCACCCCCTTGCTGCGCAGGGCCGCCAGCAGGGCCCCGGTGAGCACCGGCGGGATCTCCTCAGCCAGCCAGCCCCGCATCAGCCCGGTGGCAGCATCGTTGTTGAGGGCCTCGCCAGCCAGCAGGCGCTCCAGCAGGGCGGGCCAGCTGGGGGACTGGGCATCAGCGGTCATGGCCACGCCTCCGTAAACCGTGGGGATCGGTCAATTCAACCCTGCACCGGCGCCCATGGGCACAAAAAAGCCCGGGTGCAATGCACACCGGGCCGGGTGATGGGGACCGGTCCACTATCCCCTGAAACGTGCCAAATGGCGAGAACAGCCTCAGCCGTCCTGATCAGCGGTGTCGAAGCCGGAGCCCACCGCCTCTTGGCCCGGGGCTGCGGGACCTGAGGGGCCCGGACGGAAGCCACTGGCCCAGATGGCCCTGGTGCGGCTGTGGAGCTCCTCGCGACTGACGCCCCACAGCCGCAGCACTTTGTCGAGGTCGTCCTGCAGGTCGTAGGCGCCGGGGAAACCCTGGTAGCGCATCAGAAGACGGGCGGCATCCACCAGATGGGGGTCGGCCGGCGTCTGCACGGCCAACAGACCGTCGAGCACGTCCCGGTCGAGGGCGTGGAGGGGATGGCTCTGCTCGGGCAGGGCTGAGCCGGAAGGGGGCGAAGATGCGGGCACGACCGGCAGGGACGATCCTTAGGTTGGAGCCATCTTCGTGCAGGCGGCGTGGGTGCCCTACGGACCGATCTGATCCGGCGCTACCTGCGTCCCCACCGTCGTGCAGTGCTGCAAGGCATGGCGGCGTTGGTGGTGGTGAACCTGCTCAGCGTGTCGATTCCACTGCTAGTGCGGCGGGTGATCGACGACCTGCAGGACGGCTTCGACCTGCGGGACGTGCTGCTGCAGGCGCTGCTGATCATGGTGCTGGCCACCGTGATGGGGGGGGTGCGGCTGATCTCGCGGATGCTGGTGTTCGGCGTGGGCCGGCAGGTGGAAGCTGATCTGAAGCAGAAGATCTTCGACCATCTGCTGCTGCAGGAACCCGGCTGGGTGCAGACCACCGGCAGCGGCGAGGTGATCAGCCGCGCCACCAGCGACGTGGAGAACGTGCGCCGGCTGCTGGGCTTCGCCGTGCTCAGCCTCACCAACACCGCCCTGGCCTACGCCTTGACGCTGCCGGCGATGCTGATGATCGACCCCTGGCTCAGCCTGGCCGCCCTGGGGCTCTACCCACTGATGCTGGTGACGGTGCGGCTGTTCGGCGGCCGGATGATGCGCCAGCAGCGGCGCCAGCAGGAAGCCTTGGCCGACCTCAGCGACCTGATCCAGGAGGATCTCTCTGGGATCAGCGCCATCAAGATCTACGGGCAGGAGAGCACAGAGCAGGCCGCCTTCGCGGGCCGAAACCGGGTGTATCGCGATGCCGCCCTCGGTCTGGCCCGCACCCGCAGCACCCTCTTTCCGCTGCTGGAGGGGATCTCCTCGATCAGCCTGCTGCTGCTGCTGGCCCTGGGCAGCGGCCAGCTGGAGAGCGGCAGGCTGAGCATCGGCGACCTGGTGGCCCTGATCCTCTACGTGGAGCGCCTGGTGTTTCCAACCGCGCTGCTCGGCTTCACCCTCAACACCTTCCAGACGGGCCAAGTGAGCTTGGAGCGGGTGGAACAACTGCTGGTGCGCCAACCGCTGATCCAGTCCCCAGCCCATCCCCAGCCGCCGCCAGCCCAATCTCGCGGCGCCCTGGAAGCTCGCGGCCTCACGGTGCGCTACCCGGGCGCGGCGCGGCCCGCCCTGGTGGATGTGACGTTCCGGGTGGAACCCGGTGAACTGGTGGCGGTGGTCGGCCCGGTGGGCTGCGGCAAAACCACCCTGGCCAGGGCTCTGGGGAGGATGGTGGAGCTGGATGAGGGGGAACTGTTTCTCGACGGGGTGGACGTGACACGACTGGAGCTGGAGGCGCTGCGCCGGCGCGTGGCCCTTGTGCCCCAGGAGGGGTACCTGTTCACGGCCACCCTGGCCGACAACCTGCGCTACGGCGAACCGGATGCCAGCCAGGAGCAGGTGGAGCAGGCGGCCGTCCAGGCGCGGCTGGAGGGGGACATCAAGGGCTTCCCCGATGGTTACAGCACCTTGGTGGGCGAACGGGGCATCACCCTTAGCGGCGGCCAGCGCCAGCGCACAGCATTGGGCCGGGCGCTGCTGGTGGATGCACCGCTGCTGGTGCTGGATGACGCCCTGGCCAGCGTGGACAACAGCACTGCCGCCTCAATCCTTGCCACGATCCGCGGCCAAGGCAACCAGGGCCGCACGGTGCTGATGATCAGCCACCAGCTCTCGGCGGCCGCCGCCTGTGACCGGGTGCTGGTGCTTGAGGATGGCCGGCTGGTCCAGCAGGGGCACCACCGCGAGCTGCTCGAGCAACCTGGCACCTACCGGCGCCTATGGAGACGGGAACAGGCGAGCGAACAACTGCAGGCCCCCATCTGACAGCCGAACAGTTGTTGCGAAGGGCAGACAGGCCGCAGCGGCCCGGCTTAGGTGGAGGTTGAGCCCGTCCATTCACCTCGAGCGTCATCACCGCCATGGCCACCGACAGCGCCTCAAGCGGGGCAGCCTCCAGTGCCCTGCTGCCAGCCCAGGGCTTCAACCTGCGCTGCACGCTCACGTTCGGCGATATCTACGCCCAGATCCTGATCTGGATGGGGGTGATCTTCGCCAGCCTGGCGGCCGGACTGGCCCTGATGGGCACCAGCAAACCGATCGTGGCGCTGATGGGGGTGGGGCTGATTCTGGTGCTGTCGCTGCCGTTTCTGCTGTTCGCCTTCACCACCACCCTCCTGAACCACATTGCCCTCGATCCCCGCAACGGGCCGGAGGACGCTGCAGCCTGACTAGGCTCGAGCCAGCTGCACGACACCGGTGTTCGGACTGTTCCAGAGCCAGGGCAAGACCGCATCGGCAGACCCTGCTGGCCAGGAGCTCCACGCCGTGCT
>JBIKUY010000056.1:0-8752 GCA_044347355.1 Prochlorococcaceae cyanobacterium
GGTAGTGCCGATTGCGCTTGCCCCCCCATGGACAGTCCGCTACTGTCTGCGCGGTCCAGGGATGTTGGCTTCTCTACTGGGCTCTGATCTTTGGGGACACTGAATGACAGCACCGAAGCCTCGCCTGTTCCGCCGCCAGACCTGGTCTGTAGGCTTGTTTCTGGCACTGCCCCTCGCTGCCGCAGTTCCTGCGGTTGGTTTCTCGATCGTTGGTGAGGCTCAGAATCAGGCCCACCTGGAAGGCCAACTCGCAGCATCGCTGCCCCCTTCGACCGATCGTTTGTGGGTCAAAACGAGGCAACCTATTGGTCTCAGCGATCTCTCCAGGCAGCTGAGGGTCACCAACACGGCGCTGGCTGGTTTGAACGGTGTTGACGCCAATCACCGTTTTCGGAAGGGAGAGTGGCTCGTGGTGCCCGCTGAACAGCGCCGCATCGCTGGTCAGGTAGCGGCTCTCGACAGCAGTGATGTGCGCCGCACGCCACCTTCAGTACAGGCTCCACCGCCGGTGCCCACAAAAGGTGTGGTGAAGCTGGGTGACACCCTATTTCAGATTGCCCAGCGCTACGGAACCACGATGCAGGACATCCTGCGCCTCAATCCTGGCCTCGACTCAGCCCGCTTGGTGGCCGGTACCGAGATCCAGCTGGTTCAGGCTGCCCCACCTCGTCAACGTGCCGTTCTTGGTCTGCGGCCCACGACCAGTGGAGGGCTGAGCTGGCCTGATGCCCCCCAGTTCGGACAAGACGGTCGCCCGGTTGACAACCGTCACGCCAAGACCTGGATCTGGCCCACCACCGGGGTTTTCACCTCTGGCTTTGGCTGGCGCTGGGGACGAATGCACCGGGGCATTGACATGGCCAATAACGTTGGCACCCCGATCGTGGCTGCTCGCACGGGGCGGGTGGTGTTTTCAGGTTGGCATGACGGTGGCTACGGGTATCTCGTGACGCTCCAACATCCCGATGGCAGCCGTTCGCTCTATGCCCACAACAGCCGTCTGATGGTGAGCAATGGCCAGGAGGTGCGCCAGGGCACGGTGATCTCCCTGATGGGCAGCACAGGCCGCAGCACAGGCCCCCACCTTCACTTTGAGATTCACCCTCCTCAATCGGGAGCGGTTGACCCGCTTGCTTTCCTGCCACCCCGCGCCTGATAGGATTTCTGGAACGCGGCTCGGTAGCTCAGCTGGTTAGAGCGTGGGATTCATAACCCCAAGGTCGGGAGTTCAAGTCTCCCCCGAGCCATTTTGCTGGTTATTAGGAGAGAGCATTTTATTGATCGCTCTCACCCTCCGCAATTATTCTCGTTTTTTGGACGGTTCTTCTGTGATGCACGCATGACCCGGGCTAAACAGAAACACTTCCTCAGCAATGCGATGAACCTGCCCGCCGATGGCTTCCAGTCCACCACATACAAAATCAATCAGCCGCTGCCCGGAGACATCCTCAAGCCAACTTGAGTTGACCAGCACATTGCTGTTCTCACGCACAGCCTTGATCACAGTGGCGGCATCCTGAAGCTGCCGCGGTGTAAGCACCAAAACAGAACCGAAGCCCGGCACCGTGCGATGGCAGCCATCCTGGGCCGCCGAAACCTGGGGAAGAAAGGAGGTTGTCTGCATCCCCACACCCTGACTGGCTCTGGGCTGATGTTGTGGGTAGTTTCAGAAGTTCTTCTGCTTTGGCAGGGTCAGGCTCAGTATTTCGTCATGGAGGCACTTCGCCTCGACTTCTGGCCCGGGGATTCAGGCCGCCAATGGGGCTGAATCCACAAGGGAGGGAGCCAGATGGAGTCCCGGGGCACCCTGGGGCACCCGAATCAGCTCGGCTGAGCGGAATCGGGAGATCAGACGGGTGGTGGTGACCCGAGTCGTGCCGATGAGCTCACCAATACGCTCATGGGTGAGCCGGAAGGGCAGATCACACCACTCCCCACAGCGTCGTCCCAGGCGGGTGACCAGTAGTCCGAACAGGGCATGCAAACGTTGCTCAGCCGAGCTCAGATGGCGGATGCGAAGCAGCTGGAGGGTCCACTCATTGACCGCGTCAAAGCCGTGTCCTTCCACACCTTCGGCATGGTTGCGGAAACAGAGGGGAGTGAGCGCCTCGACGCATACGCCCTCACTGCACAGGCGATCGGTGCGCAGCTGATCACCGGCCTGCAGAAAAGCCAGGGTCATGCCTTCGGTCTCTTCACAGGGGCAATAGACCCGGGCAACGCCCTCAAGCACCTCAATCGTGCAGGTCCCCACCCGCAAGGAGCGATCGATCAAAACGGTCTGGCCAGCAGGGACGCGCACGGCCGCGACCGCGTCATCAGGAAGAAAACGGAACCCCATTGCAGGAGACCAGCTTGTTGCGAATGAATCGCATTCTAAACGACCAGCCACGCTTTTGCAAGCGATTCTCAGTAGCAGTGTTCTGTGGTCTGTTCAGGTTTGTTCCAGCAGGTAGCGGCAGCTGAGTTCCTGGGTCTCACCAGGCGCCAGTGTGAGGAGTCGGTCTCCACTGAGAAGGGCTCCGCGGGGGGCGGTCCAAGGTTCGAGGCACACCATGGGCCGCGGTGGGTCCGTCCAAATCACCACCAGATCCAGAGGACTGCTGGTCTCCAGCCTTAGGGTTCTTCCAGCCTGAGGATCCTGCAAGGCCACCGCAGTGCTGGGCTCCGCCAGCAGGTCAACCCCAAGGGGCAAGCGTTGCAGCTGCTCTGATGTGGAGACCGTGGTGTTGCTCACCTGGTCGATGCACGTCGGGGGCAAGCCGGACACCTGCACCCCCTCCAGGGAAGAGACGCAAAAGTATGGGTGTAGTCCCAGGCTGCAGGGCAGCGGCTCATCGCCCAGGTTGCTCAACCGAGCCTTGATCTCAAGGCTGGAAGGCGGCAACCGAAACTCCAGGATCAGAGAAAAGGCATAGGGAAAGATGGACCTTGTGGCCTCGGAATCCCGCAAGTGCAACGCCACGCCGGCGGAGTCGGCCAGCGGCGCTAAATCCCAACTGCAGTCCCGAGCAAATCCATGCTGGGGCAGAGGCAACGTGTGCGGAGGCAGTCCACCACAGATCGGGAACAGGACGGGTATGCCACCCCGGACCGACAGGGAGACATTCTCAAAACGATCCTGGTCGAGATAGAGCAACTCCTGGCCCTGGCAACGCCAACCCGTGACCAGGCCTCCGCGTTCAGGCACCAGCCGCAGTTGATCCTCTCTGCCAGGAGGGGTGAACTCCCAGTGGGGATAAGGCAGCTGGCGATGAATCAAAACCATCTCTGGAGGGCGGGGATGGATGATGGGTCCTGTTCAACCCGTGGTTGCGCGGCTACGCGCCTGCCTGGCTTCCATGGCTCTGATCAACCCTTTACTGCGGTTGACATCGCCGATGCGCTCGCCCTCCGCAGGACGTACAAGGGGTTTGTCGAGCAGCTCACTGCGCAGCTGACTCAGCAGCCTGAAGTGGCTGGTGCTGTTGTATTTCCGCAGAACAACCGGCTCCCAAGCCATGGAAACTCCTCAGGGTCCCTTCAAGCCTATGGCGACGCCAGCTGCCGCAATCGTGGTAAAGTGTTAAGACAACTGGTAGTCGTTCTGAGTTCGCTCATTGCCAGGGCGGCATGTGTTTGAGCCACGTCCACTCCTGGCAAAGCCTGACCCGGAGTCCTGAGATCATCCCGTCCATCAGGGTGGTCCACGGCTCACAGCACAGCGCACCGGTTGCCCCCAACTTGATTCTTCCCGAGCATGTCCCGCCTCGTCGGTCTGCAGGCCCCTGATTTCACAGCCACCGCCGTGGTGGATCAGGAATTCCAGACTGTCTCCCTCAGTCAGTACCGCGGCAAGTACGTGGTGCTGTTCTTCTACCCGCTCGACTTCACCTTCGTCTGCCCCACGGAGATCACCGCCTTCTCCGACCGCATCAGCGAGTTCACCAGTCGCAACTGTGAAGTGCTGGGCGTGTCGGTGGACAGTCAGTTCTCCCACCTGGCCTGGGTGCAGACCGAGCGCAAGAACGGCGGCCTTGGCGACATTGCCTACCCGCTCGTGGCCGATCTCAAGAAAGAGATCGCTCGCGCCTACGAGGTGCTCGATGAGGAGGCTGGCGTTGCCCTGCGCGGCCTGTTCATCATTGATCCTGACGGCGTGATCATGCAGAGCACGATCAACAACCTGCCCGTGGGCCGCAGCGTCGACGAGACCCTGCGTCTGCTGCAGGCCTTCCAGTACGTGCAGAGCCATCCCGATGAGGTGTGCCCCGCCAACTGGCAGCCCGGTGACAAAACCATGAACCCTGACCCGGTGAAGTCGAAGGACTTCTTCGCCGCCGTGAACTGAACCATGTGCGTGGAAATCTTCCACAACTGATAGCGGGGGGCTGATGGCCCCCTTTTTCATGACAAAACTTTCCTGACGGGGCCTTGGCGCTCAAGGGGGCCAGCTTAGAAATCGAGCTAGCTCAGCCTCCTAGCTCAGCCTCTCAGTGGCTCAGGGCCGACAACAGCCGGACCCCATCGATGCCACCGGTGACCGGGTCGCAAGCCCGCTCGGGGTGGGGCATCAGGCCCAGCACATTGCCGGCACGGTTGGTGAGTCCGGCCACATCACCGAGCGAACCATTGGGATTCTCGCCATAACGGAGCACGATCTGGCCATTGCCGTCCAGTTCCTCCAGGGCATCGGGGTCGCACTGGTAACGACCCTCGCCATGGGCGATCGGCAGTTGAATCTCTTCGCCGTCTGCATAGCTCCGTAACCAGCTGCAGTGACCAGGATTCACCGTGAGCTTTGCCAACTCACACACAAAATGGAGCCTGGCATTGCGGGTGAGGGCACCGGGCAACAGGCCCATCTCCGTGAGCACTTGGAAACCGTTACAGATGCCAAGCACTGGACCGCCACCGTCAGCAAAGACTTTCACCTCTTCCAGCAGGGGAGCAAATCGGGCAATGGCGCCGCAACGGAGATAGTCGCCGTAGCTGAATCCGCCAGGGATCACGACCGCATCCAGCCCTGACAGATTGCGTTCTTCGTGCCAGAGGAACCTGGTGGGAAATCCCAGACAGCCTTCCAGCGCCCAGCGCACATCCCGGTCGCAGTTTGAACCGGGGAACACCACCACGCCGATCGTCATGACTGCTGCACCTCAGCGGCCTCAACGATGTCAAGCTGCCAGTTCTCGATCACCGGATTGGCGAGCAGCCGGTCGCTGAGCTGCTCCAGCTGAGCCTGGGCGGTTGCCCGATCGGGCGCTTCCAGCTCCAGCTCAACGGCCTTGCCGATCCGTAACCGGCGTACTCCAGTGACCCCGAGGCGAGAGGCCGCTGCTCGGGTTGCCTCACCGGCCGGATCGAGAACGGAAGGTCTCAGGGAGACCAGAACACGGGCTTGGTAGAGGGGCACCTGGGCAGGGGTGATTTTGTTAAATCTTGGCAGGCCACTGATCCAGCCCCCACTGAGCTCGTCAGCTTGAAGGGGAGCCGCCGTGGCGCCATGGTTCAGCAGGTTCAGCTCGTCAAGCAAGGGCTCCAACTCTGGCCGCGGGCTCGCCATGGGGTCATCACCCTGGCTGCTCTCGCTTTGCTGGCGATCACCGCCGCTGGTAGTCCACCAGGTTGGGCCGATGGCGCCAACGGTCATGAACAAGCGTTCACCGTGCCCCTGCGTTGCCAGCTGAATGGTGGCAGCTGGCGCTCTTGCCAGATGGTGGTGGAGCGGGTGGGTGCCCTGTGGCAGGTGGTGCTGGGACCGGATCGCTACGGCTTTCAGCACGACGGCCGTGGGTTGGTGCAGATGCGGAGAGGAGAAGGGGAGTGGATGCCAGTCCAGGCCCGCTGGAGCGCTGATGCCTCCCTGTGTTGGGACGGCCTCTGCGCCCAGGGGAACATCCCCCTCGACTGACCCGTCAGTGCTCAGCCAGGCAGCGCCACTGGCGTGAAGCCCAGGCGCTCGAGGGCATCTTGCAGGGCCTCACGCTGCAGAGCAAAGCCCAACAACACCAGCTCCAGTCCGGGCTGGTGCGGCTCTCCTGCAGCGCCGCTGGCAAACCAGCTCTCCAGCCGCGGGCCTACCGCCTGGATCTCCAGGGGGCGCGACTTGCCCGCCAACCAGAGTCTGCCCTTGACGCGCACCAGGTGGTGATCGCGGATCAGCTGCGGTACCACCTGTTCCAGAGCCCGGCGGTCGACATGGCCCGCCACTCGCACCACATGAGACTCAATCGCCACATGACTGTGGTCGTGATGCTCGTGCTCGTGGTCATGGCTGTGCTGATCCCGCTCGTCCTGGTGGCCACTGCTGTGGTCGGCCAGGCCGAACAGGAGTTGCGGGTCGATAGCCCCACGAACCACAGGCACCACGGCCGTACCAGTTCGGATCAAGGGAAGAACTCGCTGCCGCACCTGCTCAAGCTGCTCGGGGTTGACCTGGTCGGCCCGGCTGAGCAGCACCAGATCAGCACACTCCAACTGCTCGGCGAACAGCTCCTCCAGGTCGCTGGCATGGTCCAAGCTTGAATCCGCCAGCCGTTGGGCCTCGAGAGCTGCTGGGTCAGCCACCAGGGCTCCTTGGGCGAGGGCCTCACTGTCCACCACCGTGATCACACCGTTCACCCAGATGCGGCTGCGGATCTCAGGCCATCGCAACGCCGCCAGCAGGGGCTCAGGCAGAGCCAGCCCACTCGTCTCCACCAGGATTCCATCCAATTGGTGTGCCCTCTCCAGCAAGGTCTGCATGGTGGGCAGAAAGTCGTCCTGAACAGTGCAGCAGAGACAGCCGTTAGCCAGCTCCAGCACCCGGCCCTCGATCTCCGACTCTGGGCAGAAGCCGCAGCTGCGCAGCAGATCACCATCGATACCCACCTCGCCAAACTCATTCACAAGCACAGCCAGGCGCTGGCCCGAGTGGAGCAGCAAGTGGCGCAGAAGGGTGGTTTTACCAGCACCGAGAAAGCCCGTCACCACCGTCACCGGCAGACGCGCTGCTCCAGCAACTTGTGCGTTCATCTCAACCCAGCTCCGCGACAAGAGCCAGCACCATGGACGCCCCCACCAGACCCAGGGCAAACCAACGGCGGCTGGCCTGGCTTAAGCGGGCAGCAAGGGGGCGCAGCACCTGCAGGGCAAGCACCAGCAGCACTCCCTGGCTGATCAGTGATCCGACCAAATAACTGAACACCGGCATGGTGGTCCAACCCAGGACCGCCTCACTCAGCACATAACCATGGATGGCCATGGCCGGCACCACCAGCACAGAGGGCAGCAAGCCGAGCAGCACACCGGCCACGAGGGCCAGGGTTGCGGCCACCAGCAGTTCGGCCTGGGGCAGCCCGGGCACCACCAGACCCAACGCGCTTCCCGCTAGGCCCACCGCCAGCAAAGCCAGCAGCCAGCGATTGCGCTGTTGCAGGCCCAGGAGGGACAACGCCAGCAGGAAGAGAAGATGGTCCGGGCCGATCACGGGGTGGGCCAGGCCACTGAGCAGGCCGTTCAGCGAGCTGGGCTGGAGCTCGGTGAGTTCGATGACGTGGTGGGCCTGAGCCGGCGCCTGCCGAAGCGCGGCAAGGCAAAGGGATCCCGAGAGCGCGGCCAGGGCAAGGGCCCTGCCACGAACAGAAGCTTGAAACATGAAGAACGGTCCGCGCCGAATTGGGAGTGAACCGGCGGGCGTTCTGACTTGAACGGAAAATCCGCTCTTCACAGCTGCGGGACAGTGCCGGATTCCCACCGGACTTTCCCCCTCTCCTCCAGTGGCTGATCCCCACCGGAACCGGTAGACCAATCGTATCGGTGGATGCCGTCAACGGCAGCCCAGGCTCTCGCGGGTGTTCACACCGGTGATCGGATTGCTGCCCACCGCCCGGGCGCAGAGGGCCTTCTGCTCCGGCAAATCGAGCACCGCATCGGTAAAGTCGGCCCCCTCGATAACAGCATCCCGAAACCGGCTCTGCATCAACATGGCGTTGCGCAGCTGGGCGTTGCTGAGGTCGCTGGCTTGGAAGCGCGTGGCATACGCCACGACATCCTCCAGGTTTGCGCCTTGCAAGTTGGCTCCCTCGAGGTCGGATCCATTGAAAACAGCACCACGGAGGTCTGCTCCGCTGAAGTCGTAGCCGGCCAGGGAGGCCTTGAGGAATTCCGCCTGTTGCAGATTGCGCCCTTGCATATCGGGTTGGAGATCCTGCAGTGTCTTCTGACCACGTAGCTCGGGGGCCGTGATCGCCAGGGCTGGAGGCTGCCAAGCCAGCACCGCCATCGCTGCAAACAGCCCAGCGCAGACCACTCGGATGAACAGGCGGGGCAAAAAGCCGGCCATGGCCGCAGACCTACGTTGGACCCACAAGTTATGGCAACCATGGCGATGACCCTGCGGGTGGTGGTTCCCCCCCACCCCCTGATCGGGCACTGGCTGAGCGTGCTGCGCGATCGGCAGACTCCGGCCCCCCTCTATGTCACCGGCAGCAATGAGCTGGGACGCTGGCTCACCTATGAGGCCTTGCGCCAGTGGCTTCCGCATCGCACGGTGGACGTGGAGACGGAGAGCGGTACCAGTGCTGGCCAGGTGGTGGATGGATCGGTGCCGATCTTGGCCTGCGTCCTGGGCACCAGCGCCCTCGGCCTCTGGGATGGGGCACGGCCGGTGTTGCCCAACACCCGCGTGCTCCATCTCGACAACCACGATCCCCAGCTGCCCGAGCAGCTGGACAGCCGCAGTGGCGTGCTGGTGTTTAGCTCCGAGGTTGCCAGTGGGGCCAGCCTGGAG
>JBIKUY010000215.1:0-4334 GCA_044347355.1 Prochlorococcaceae cyanobacterium
CTGCCGCGGTGGTGCTGGCCGAGGAGACTGTGGCACCACTGCAGGCGCTCGGTCTTACCGACAGCAAGGCCCTCACGGCACGCCGCCGGGCGGCCTTGGTGCCAGCGATCACGGCCTTGGCCCAGGACTGGGCCCTCGGCCAGGCTTCGGCGGCTGAGATTGACCGTCTGGGGATCCGTTCGGCGACTGAACAGGCGATGCTGCGAGCCCTTCAGAAACTGTCCCACAGCCCCTCCCTGGTGATCGTGGATGGGCTGCTCCCGCTGCGTGGCTGGCCCGGATCCCAGCGAACCCTGGTGCATGGGGATCGTCTCTGTCCTGCGATTGCGGCGGCCAGCGTGCTGGCCAAACAGGCTCGTGACCGATTGGTGATTGAGACCTTGGCAGCCCGCTTCCCCGGCTATGGCCTGGAGCGCCATGTGGGCTATGGCACCGCTCAGCATCGCCAGGCCCTCCTTCAGCTCGGCCCTACGGCTCTGCACCGCCGCAGCTTTCTGCGCAAGCTGCAGGCGGCTCAGCCCTCCAGCAACCAGCTCTCGTAGTCGGCCAGCAACTGCTGCCCCACCCGGCCCTTGATGCCCAGCAGGATGCCGGCCAGCAGGGATCTGCCGGTGGCCTCCAGCACCCTGGCCGGAATCAGCCGCAGCAGCGGCGGCTGGCTCACCCGCACATCCAACCGCGCCTCGCCGGTGAGCCCGGCCTCCGTGGCTTCCAGCCAGGAGTGCAAGGTCAGCTCAAAATCGTCCACAAGACCCAGACCCTCCAGCTGGCAGTCGATCGCCTCCAGCTCGATGCGGCCTGCGCTGGTATGGGTGAGCAGCTGCACCACGGGGTGGATCTGCAGCTGAAACACCTGCAGGTGCGTTACCGCGTAGCGGTAGCTGCCCGGACCGAGGGCTTCCAGCTGGCTTGGGTTGAGCAGGGCGTTCACCACCCGCTCCTCCTGGGTCAGGTAGTGAGCCAGCCGTTGCGGCTGGTGGCTCACGGTGAGTTGCAGTTGCTGACTGGCACTGAAGGCCAGGGGCATGGCCTGCTGGCCGGCGCGGCATGATCCTATCGGTCCGCTTCGGGACCACCCCATTTGGCCAACCCTCCTCCCGCCGTTCCACTCCAGTTGTGATGCGTCTTGCCTTTCTCGGCCCCGTTGGCACCTATGGCGAGCAGGCGGCTCTGCAGCTGGTGGAGCTGGAAGACCTTCAAGATGTTCAACTCGTCCCCCAGTCAGGCATCCGAGCCGTGGTGCAGGCCCTGGCCAGCGGCAGCTGCGACGCGGCGGTGGTACCTGTGGAGAACTCGGTGGAGGGGGGCGTGACCGCCAGTCTGGACGCTCTGTGGGAGCACCCAGACCTATCCATCACTCGGGCTTTGGTGCTGCCGATCCGCCATGCCCTGCTCGGCAGCGGTCCGCTGGAGGGGGTGAGCGAGGTGCTCTCCCATCCCCAGGCCCTGGCGCAGTGCAGCCAATGGTTGGCCGAGCATCTACCCCATGCCCTGCAGTTGCCCACCAGTTCCACGGCTGAGGCGGCGCGGATGGTTGCGGGCAGCCGCTTCCGGGCAGCGGTGGCCTCTCGCCAAGCAGCCCAGGAACACGGCTTGCAGGAGCTGGCTTATCCGATTAACGACGTGGCTGGCAACTGCACTCGCTTTCTGCTGCTGCGCCGGGAAGCGCGCCAATCCAGCGGTCTAGTGGCCAGCTTGGCCTTCTCCTTGCACTCCAACCAACCTGGAGCGCTGCTGGAGGCCCTGGGCTGTTTTGCCCGTCGTGGGCTGAACATGAGCAGGATCGAGTCGCGACCTTCCAAGCGGGAGATGGGGGAGTACATCTTCTTCGTGGACCTGGAGCTGCCTGGCCCTGAATCCGCTGCGGCGGAGTCCTTAGCGGTAGCTGGCCTGGAAGGCACCCTGGCGGAGCTCAGACCGTTGTGCGAGCACCTTGCCCTGTTCGGGACCTATCCGCTTACTGCGCTGGTCTGACCGGGCTTTTCCCCGCGGAACACGCCGAACTGCATCAGGCCGGTGGCGAAGGCCCAGTGCATCAGCAGGATTGTGGGTGTTTCCCGCAGTCCTTGCAGCACAGCGGCCGGCCCCAGTCCAAGTACTGCCCCAGGCCGGCGCAGGCCTTCGAGGATCGAGTCGATCCAGGAGGGCAGGGTGGCGGCGCTCCAGTCGCCGGTGGTCACGGCTATGTCGTCAGCCCAGGGGCTGGACTCCAGGTTGCGGCGTAAGGAGGCGATGCTGGCGAATTCCGGGTGGGCCCATTGTTCGAGCAGCTGGCGCATCACCCAGCGTTCCAGGCCGGTCAAGGCTCCGTCGGCCGGGTCGCGCCTATTCCAGTCCGCCACCGCCAACCGTCCCCCCGGTCGGAGCACCCGCAGCAGTTCATCGGCGTAGCGCTGCTTATCGGGCATGTGGGGGCAGGCCTCCACACTCCATACAGCGTCGAAGCTGCCATCCGCCAGGGTGAGATCCAGGGCATCCATCACCTCGAAGTGGCAGTGGGGCAAGCTGGCAGGGGTTAGATCCCGGGCGCGGCTGATCTGGGCCGGACTGATGCTGATGCCAAGCACGTCCAGGCCGTACTCGCGGGCCAGGATGCGGGCACTTCCGCCGATGCCGCACCCCACGTCGAGCACCCGTGAGCCCGTCGGCAATCTGTCAAGGCCGCTCCAGCTTGCCAACTCGTGCACAAAGGCGGCTTTGGCCTGGCGGAAGTCCACCGCTCCAGGGCGGCAGGGCGGATTGCCGTAGTAGCCGAGATGGATGTGATCCCCCCACAGACTCTCCAACAGCAGGTCGTTTGTCCAGCGGTCGTAGGCCTCAGCCACGCTGGCGCTGCTTGTGTAGCGGCGATTGCGCTGCTGCCAGGTGAGAAGAGCCGCAGTGCCCACGGCGGCAGCCGTGACGCCCAGGGTGAGTGGCAGGCCTGTCACTGGGGCTGGAAGGTGTCCTTGAGCACGGTGCGAGCGGCCAGCTGGCGGCGGGTGTGATCGAGCAGCTCGTATTCCTGGCGCAGGCGTTCGCCTGTGCTGGTGATTTCCAGCAAGGCCTGTTGGTGGTCGGCCACGGGCCCGCCTAAGTGGGAGGCGATCCAGAAGGAGAGCTCGCGTGGCAGATCGGGCAAATCACTCGGAAGCTGGGCGGGCTTGCCGATCAATTTGGCCGTCAATTCCACAACGTCGTGAAGGGCCTCGCGGACCTGATCCGCCAGGCTCGGAACCCCTTCACTGTCGTTGTCCGGCTCATCTTCGATCCAGCTCACCAGCCCTACGCGGAAGGGTGCTTCGCGAACGATGTCCAGCACACGAAAGCGCTGCTGGCCCATGGTCACAATGTTGCTGCGGTCGTCTTCCTGGCTTTGGCAATGGATGATTTGGGCACAGCAGCCCACATCCGCCATCCTCCTCTCCTGGGGATCCCAGCGGATCACCCCGAACCGCTGGTCCTCCGCCATCACGGTGCGGAGCAGCATCCGGTAGCGCGGCTCAAAGATGTGGAGGGGCAGAACTTCCTGGGGGAAGAGCACCACATCAGGCAAGGGAAACAGGGGCAGCTCCCGTACGGCCAGTTCACCCATGGCTTTAGCAGGAGATGCCCAGTAATCCTAGAAACAACCGGTGGCAGGCGCGGCGCCGGCTCAGAGCTTCACCTCGATGTCCACGCCGCTCGGCAGGTCAAGCTTCATCAGGGCATCGATGGTCTTGGCCGAGGGGCTGTAGATGTCGATGATCCGGCGGTGGGTGCGGGTCTCGAAGTGCTCGCGGGAATCCTTGTCCACGTGCGGTGAGCGCAGAACGCAGTAGATCTTGCGCTTGGTGGGCAGAGGAATCGGTCCGATCGCCGTGGCGGCGGTGTGATCGGCCGTTTCAATGATTTTGTCGCATGAAAGATCCAGCATGCGGCGGTCAAACGCCTTGAGACGGATGCGGATCTTCTGCTGGGCGATGGCGGTGGACATGGGGAGAAAGCGTGGCTGGGGCCGCTGCAGAGAGCGATAAAACCGGCCGGAGCCGGGGGAGTTGACCTCGGATCGAGGTGAAGTTGTCGAGATGCGAGAGATCAAGGCAGAGGGGTGGACCATTGTCCACCCCTCTGAACTTAGATCAACGGGATGACCCGGCTGGCGATCAGGCCAGGATCTTGGACACCACGCCAGCACCGATCGTGCGGCCGCCTTCGCGGATGGCGAAGCGCATGCCCTGCTCGATGGCCACAGGGCAGATCAGCTCGCCGGTCATCTTGATGCGGTCACCGGGCATCACCATTTCCACGTTGGCGCCGTCGTCGGAGGTGAAGGCCGTGATTTGGCCGGTCACGTCGGTTGTGCGGATGTAGAA
>JBIKUY010000108.1:0-6363 GCA_044347355.1 Prochlorococcaceae cyanobacterium
GATCATCCCCTCGAGAAACCACACCACCCGGTTGTCCTTGGTGGGGGTGGAGCCCATCATCTGCATCGCTTTGATCTGGCCCGGGCTCATGCGCTCCAGACCGGCCATGCTGTTGGGATCCCCGCTGGGTTTGAGAGCCACGGGATACACCGGTGCTTCCGGGAACCAGGGTTTGCGCCACTGACCCATCGCCTTGATCTCCCGGGCCTGCTCGCGCCAGATGCGATGGGCCAGGGCACCCACGCCGGGGGAGCCGATGTTGAAGACGAACTCGCTCATCCGCAGCGCCCCGGTGTGGTGTTGAACCATGGCGTCGAGCCAGCGGAGGTCATAGGTGGCGCCTGCGGGACCGACCTCGTGGCTGTGGTTGTCATGGCTGCCCTGCCCAGCGGCCGGGGTCATGGGCACGGCGTTGTGGTGTTGATGGTGCTGATGGGGATCGCTCTGGGCTAGGACCGGAGCAGCCCAGAACCCAGCGAGCAGCAGGGAGAAGGCGAGCGAGCGCATGGTGAAGACCAAGCAGTCTTTCTACGATGCGGTCTCCCCTTAGAGGAGAGTCAAGTGGCGGTTGCTGCGGGCCTGAAAATCGGCGAGGTGGCCCACAGCTCCGGCCTCACGGTGAAGACCATCCGCTTCTACTGCGATGAAGGGTTGATCCATCCGATCAGCCGCAGCGCGGGCGGCTACCGGCTGTTTGAGGAGGATGTGTTCTCTGAGCTGGCCCTGATCCGCACCCTCAAGGCCATGGACATCCCGCTCCAGGACGTGACGCGAATTCTGGAATCGCGCCGTTCGGGCATCTGCACCTGTGCGTCGTTGCAGGCCATGATCCGTCGCAAGGCTGATGAGATCGAGGACAAGGTCACCGCGCTGCGCGACCTTCATCAGGAGCTGAATGCTTTGCTCAGCAGCTGGGAAGACTGCGGCGGCCTCAAGCCTGCAGCGGCCTGAAGCCTGGATATCACGGACTCAATCAACGCAACATCTGGGCACTCTTCTTGCTCTGCGCCTTCACCCTGGTGGCCTGGTGATCTCTCAGCTCGCTGCACTGGGTGTGCCACCCAGCGTGGGAGCCCATCAACACGATGTAGCGCTGATCAACCTGCTGCAGGCCCATGGCGTCGTTGGACGAAGTTCCTGCCCATGGCGCATTCCCTCACTGTGCAGTGTCTTCAGCATTGGCGCGCCCTAGTGTCCGCTGAGAGGGTGCGCTGCAATGGTGTGCTCACCGCGACCAAGCCTGATCCAGATCCTGTTCAGTCGGCGACAGGCAGCACCACGCAGAAGCAGCTCCCTTCCCCCGGAGCGGATTGCACCGCGATCCGTCCACCATGCCGGTGAGCAATGGCCTGGGCTATCGCCAGACCAAGGCCTGTGCCCCCTTGCGGCCGGGAGCGGGCTCATCCAGCCTGGTTTTCTACAGCCTGGTGGCCGCCGTTGTGATCAGTGTGCTGATGGTGGCCTCCATCAAGTCCTTGCCGGCCACGGTGGCGATCATGCTCAACCTGCCCTTGGCCCTGATCGGTGGGGTGGCGGCGGTGTTACTGACAGGGGGCGTGGTGTCCATCGCCTCGCTGATCGGCTTCATCACCCTGTTTGGCATTGCCGTGCGCAACGGCCTGCTGCTGGTCGACAACTACAACCGTCGCCACTCCATTGGCCAGCCCTTGGAGCTGGTGATCCGTGAGGGAAGTCTGGAGCGCCTCAACGCGATCCTGATGACTGCCCTCTCCTCGGCCCTGGGCGCCCTGCCCATGGCCGTGGCGTTTGGGGCCGGCAACGAAATTCTCCAGCCCCTGGCGATCGTGGTGCTGGGCGGCCTGATCACCTCCACCGCGCTGACGCTGCTGGTGATTCCAGCCCTGTATGCCCGCTTTGGCCGTTGGCTGCTGCCCCCTGTTGCGGTTCCGTCGCCTTCCCTTGTTGCGTCCCAGCCATGAACTCGACCCTGCAGCGCATCACGGATCGTCTGCGTCACCCCCATGGGCTGCTTCCTTTGGCCATCGGGGGATCACTGCTGCTGGGCATTGCGTTGGGGCGCAGCCAAGGCAGCCCTCCAACACCACCCTCCGCGGAGGCTTCAGCAAGCAGCAATCGCAGCGGCTCCATCCCCTTCAGTGAAGAGCAACTGCTGCGCTCGGGCCTGAGCACGATTCGCCCTGAGGTGAGCATGGGCAGCGAACGCCCGATTTCCGGTTTTGTGGAAGCAGCGGTGGGAGCGCGCTCCAGTGCGGGCATGCCGGTGGCGGGCCGCATCGCGCGCCTGCTGGTGGCACCAGGCGCTTCTGTGAGGGCCGGAGAGCCCATCGCTGAAGTGCAGAGCCCCGACGCGGCAGTCGTACGTGCCGACGCGGAGACAGCCCAGGCCACGGCCCAATCACTGGCCTATCAGTACCGCCTGGCCTTGCCGATGGCCCGGCAGGGCGCACTCTCGGCCCAGGAACTGGAGAGCCGCCGCATTGCCAGCGTCACCGCGGCCAATGCCGCCAGGGCGGCGGCAGCCAAGGCCGTGGCGTTGGGACAGCCCGATGCCATGGGACGCCTGCTGATCCGCAGCCCGATCAGTGGCCAGATTGCCGCCGTGAAAACTTCACCCGGGGCGGTGCTCCAGGCGGGCGATGAGGTGGCCCAGATCAGCGATGCCCGCGGCAGCGACCTGCGGTTCCTGGTGTCGCCGGTGTTGGCGGCCAACTTGGAGAACGGCCAGCTGCTGCGCGTGAGAGCAGGATCGCGAGATCTACGGGCCCGGGTGATCGCGGTGGTTGCTGACGGCGGCAGCGGTAACAGGGTTACCGTTGTGCGGGCCGAGACGCTGGATGGGCCGATGCCCCCTGCCGGCACGGCTGTTACGGCCTTTGTGCTGGTGCCGGCTTCTGAGCAACGGTTCACGGTGCCGGCCGATGCCATTCAGCTGATCAATGGCATGGCGGTGATGTTCCGCTATCAACGCGGTGCGGTGGAGCCGCTGCCGGTGGTCGTTGGGCAGCAATCCGCTGGGCGCGTTGAAATTCTGCAAGGCGTACGCGGCGGCGAGCTCCTGCTGAGCGGCAATACGGCCAAGCTGCGCGACGCCTTGGTCGGGCAGCAGCAGGCAGGCCAGAACTGATCGGGTGCGGGGATCGCGCCATGTCCTTTTTGTCCATCCGAGTGGGAGAGCAGGCCGGCTTCGCTGCTGCCGTTTGGGATCTGGGTGCTGAAGGTGAGGCGCTGATCCTCTCCAAACTCCTCCTGTGGCTGCCCTGGTTTCGCTGCTGGTGCCGCAGGATCAGCGATCAGAGCGCGGCAGAGGTGCGTGGCATGCCGGTTGATCGAGCACCACGCAGAACCAGCACCACCATCCCGAAGACCATGGACCACCAGGCTTTTCCTTCTTCAGGTCGCGGTGGTTGGTTGCCACTGGCCGCCGCTGATGGCCTGATCTCTGGGTGCGCGCTCCACTGCGGGCGCGGTTCGGCTATCCACTGTTCCGCTTCTGGACCCAGAGCTTGATCGCTTGCTCACGGGTGAGATCCATGGCCTGGGAGTGGCATTGCCCGTTGTGGATAAAGCCGCCATCGAAGAGAAGGCCCCCCGAGCGCATCCTGCCCGGCCCGGGCTTGGAGCTATCTGTTGAGACACAGGAGCTAGAGGTCGGTTCAGCCTCCCCAGAGAGGGCGCACGCCGCGCTGCTGAGCCACTGGTGCTGTCATGCCGGAGGGCTCGACAGCGACAGATGCCTGATTCTGTTGGATGCACTGGGGCAGGAACACGTACCAAGACAGAAGAGAGGTGCATTGACCATTGTCTGGATTACAACGGCCCTGAGCACACACATTCTGCGATCCCGAATAGGTGCCACAATCCGCCAATCGCATGTCCGTGGGCAACTCAGCCAGAATGGTTGCTGAGGAGATTTGGCCATCCAACGCATCGGCCATGATTGCCGAACGCAGAGCCTGAACCGCCGTACTCCTCATCCCCCAGTAGGGAAAGTAACTGGTTGTCTGATCCTGCAAGAACGACTCTCCTGCAGTGGAATACAAGAACCGTGCGACGCCAAGAAAATTAACGTTGTAGGTCTTCAGCATTCCCTGCCGCACCTCCTCCGCTTCCCAGCCCGAAAGGCGCAAACCACCTGTGAGTCCACGGTCGGTGATCTCGCCAGTTTGCAAGAAGACCTTCATGTCATCCTGGGTGGTTGACCACACGGCGCCACCGGTGTTCCATCGAACCGGCCGCTCGGCGGCATGTGAGGGCAATGAAGGGACGGCACTGATGGCAAGTGCGCCAATGACCAAGAGCAGAAAACGATTGTTCAAAAATCCATACATGGAACTATAATTTGAGCGTACGCCTAATTGCATCAGCCAGATTCAGAGGAAGCGTATCTGCAGTAGCTTTGCAGCCAAAGGCTGAAATTTTCAAAGGAGAGGCCCATTTTGAAGAGGCCCATTTTGAAGAGGCTCATAGAACAGGTTCATTGAAAGCTTCAGCATTCAGCACCTGCTGTGCGATTGCTCTTGTTCTCCGCTAGGCCGTAGAGGCGGTTGCTCGAGGCGGTCACGCCACGGGCCTGGGCCGGTGTGTTCTTTGCGACGCGGCCCGGTTACAGCGACGGGGAATGCGGCGATGAGGCCATGCGGAACTTGCGCGAGTGATCAAGGTCACGCCGCTGTGCAGACAACGATGCAGCGAGCCCGACGGCCAAGCCCAGGATGGGCCTGTTGCGAATGAAAGTCAAAAGCAAGTGGCTTCTTCTCCTTTCTTTTTGTCTGCTGCGAGCGGCCAAGGCGACGCCGCCCTGCGTCGCACGCTGATGCTCACTGAGCTGCACGACTGGTGCATGTCCCGCCTCTCGAAGCTCTCGCTGGCCGGTGAAAACCAGTTGGCCCGGGCCCTCACTGCCGAACACCTGGAGCTGCTGGAGGCTGTGAACCACCACCAGACCCTCTGGATGGTGATCGAAGTTGACGGCTGACCAGCAAGAGCCGGCTTCCCTGGCTGCAGGGGAGTCGTGCTGGTGGAGGCGCTGGGGGCGAAAGCCATGTCAGCCAGCCATCGTTCAGTGCCCCAGTGGTCAGCCCGATACCCGCAGGGCCGGGGCTGCACCAGGCTCGTAGCCGAGCAACCCCGATCAAGGCACCCAGCGGGTCAGGGAGCCCTCTGATCACTTGCGCGGAACACCAGGGCCACCGTGAGCAAGCCCCGCATGCTGCTGGCGTAATCACACTGCAGACACAGCGACAAGAAGCACAGGGTGGCTCCACCACATGGCCATCACCGCGGCCTTCAGCGCCTGCTGGCCCTGGTGGCCGGTGTTCTGCTGGTGCTGGCCCCGCTCGCAGCGAGGTCCCAACCCAAGGGGCCCGAGCTGCACGTCTATGTCAGCAGCGGCTGCCCGCACTGCGCAGCCGCGGAAGCCTTCCTGCATGACCTGCAGAAGAGCGGAGCTCCTTGGCAACTACGGCTGCATCGCCTGGAGAACGATCCCCAGGCCCTGGCTGAGCTGCAGGAGATCAGTCGCCGGGCCGGAGTCCGCACCCCCGGAGTGCCCACCTTCGTGATCGGAGAGACGGTGCTGGTGGGTTTTGACGGCCCTGAGGGCGTGGGACGTCAACTGCAGGAGCTGCTCGAGCAGCAGCAGCTGAGCTCCGAGGGACCGATCCGGGCCGGGCCCCTGGCCCTGCTCAGTGCATCCCGGCTTGGGCTGCCGCTGTTCACCCTGGCGCGACCGCAGGCGCCTGGCCCTCGTGGCGGGCACCTTCGTGCTGGTGAGCGGTGCGGTGTACTACGCCTTCATGGCCGCTTGGCTGAGTGTGTTTCTGGTGCTGGGCCTGAGCCGCAAGATCCAGCTGCTGCTCGGTGTGGTGGCCCTGGTGATCGGCGCCGTGAATCTGGGCGATGCCAGCCGGCCCCACCAGAGCTACACCCTGGCGATTCCGGCAGGGGCGAAGCCGGGGCTCTATGCCCGCATGCGTGGCGTGCTGCAGAGCCGGAGCCTGGCCCCGGCTCTGGCGGGGGTGGCGGTGCTGGCGCTGGTGGTGAATGTGGTGGAGCTCCTCTGCACCGCAGGCCTGCCGGCGCTTTACACGGCCGTGCTGAGCAAACAGGAGCTGCCGGCCTGGGGCCACTACAGCTACCTGGGCTTCTACATCCTGGGGTACATCGCCGATGACGCCCTGATGGTGGGCCTCACGGTATGGGCCTTGTGCAACCGGCGACTCAGCTCGGCAGCCGGGCGGCGCCTCAAGCTGCTCAGTGGCGCGGTCATGGTCACCCTGGGCCTGGTGTTGCTGCTGCGCCCAGGCTGGTTGGTGTGAGTGAGCGCTGCAGGCAGGCCGCAGAGATGTCCTGATGTTGCCCAATTCAGGGGGCCAGCAGGGC
>JBIKUY010000323.1:0-3109 GCA_044347355.1 Prochlorococcaceae cyanobacterium
CCCTCACCGTGAGTGTAGAGGGGGCTCCCGATGTGCCTCAGGTGGTGGAGATCGCTTTTGAGCAGGGCAACCCGGTGAGCCTCGATGGCGTGCGCCTGGATCCAGTGAGCCTGATCCGCCGCGCCAATGAACTGGCCGGTAGCCATGGCTTCGGCCGGCTGGACATGATCGAGAACCGGGTGGTAGGCATCAAGAGTCGGGAGATCTACGAAACCCCGGGTCTGCTGCTGCTGATCAGGGCTCACCAGGAGCTGGAGAGTCTCACCCTGGCGGCCGACGTGCTGCGCAGCAAGCGTCAGCTGGAGCAGCAGTGGGCCGATCTGGTGTATCAGGGCCTGTGGTTCGGCCCGCTCAAGGACGCGATCGACGGCTTCATCGAGCGCACCCAGCGCACGGTGAACGGCACTGTCAACGTGAAGTTGCACAAGGGGAACGCCACCGTGGTGGGCCGTAGCAGCGCCACTGACAGCCTCTACGTGCCGGATATGGCCACGTACGACGCCGGTGATCAGTTCGATCACCGCGCAGCCGAGGGGTTCATCTACGTGTGGGGCCTGCCGACGCGGTTGTGGGCTAACCGCCAGCGTCAGTCCTAGCCCCTGGGCTTAGGCGGCGGTACGGCGTAGACCGAAGGCGTGCCTCAACGCCCTCGCTAGCCGTGGCTGCCGCCGCCGCTCCACAGGGGGCTGCACGAGGGGCAGCCTGAGTGTTGGGCGTTGACCCTGGAGTTGCAGCAGGTCTTGGCGCAGCTGTTGGGTTTCGCTGTGCAGCTGTTCGCGGTGGGCTAGCAGTGGTTCCAGGCGCAGCGCAAAACGGCGTTCAAAGATCTCTGGGAGTTCCTCGATCAGCTGTTTCATCGCCGCCAGTTCCTCCCGGGTGGAAGCCAACTGTTGTTCGAGGGACTGCTGTCGCCAGCTCTCCTGATGAGCAGCGAAAACCCCCTCTTCCTCGGTGCCGATGGGCGGCAAGGAGGGAGGGGGCTGGTTGGGAGTTTCGGCCATCTGACCGGCCATCGGTAAAGTGCCCGGTTGCTTGGCGGCAACCATACGTTGATTGGACGCAGCGAGTCTGCTCAGACGGCGGCAGGTTCGGCTGCAGCGGATTCGGCCACAGTGGCGGGAACGGCGCGGGGAGCTGGCAGGGGCCCGTCCTGCTTGACAGTGAGATAGCGGATCACGTCCTCGGAGAGACGCATCGCCCGCTCCAGTGGAGCTACCTGTTGGCCATCGCCGTTGTGGCTCAGCTGCACGTAGATGCCTTCGCGGTGCTTGGCGATCGGATAGGCCAGGCGACGCTTGCCCCGCATCTGGCAGTCCAGCACTTCACCACCGGCCTCAAGCACGATGTCGCGGTACTTCGCCACATGGGTTTCGACCTCTTCTTCCGGAATGTCCGGGCGAAGGATGTACATGGTCTCGTAATAGGGCTGCGTCATGGTCGCCTGTCTGGAAAAGCCGCTAAGCGGCAGGAAGTGGGGCGTGGGCCAATGGGCTCTGGAGCCCACCAGCGACGGATCAGCCAACCTATCGCAGCAGGGTGTCAGTAGAGCTGCATGCGCACGGCCTGGGAGAGGCTGGGAACCTCAGCCTCCTGGCCCCGCAGGCTCTGGATCATCCCGAACGCCACCAGCAGCAGCGCCGCAAGGAACACGGTGTTGCTCAGGGTGCGCAGGGCGAAGCCGATGCCCAGGGGTGCCAGCAGCACGCTGAAGGTCAGGGATACCAGAACCAGCAGGATGTCCACCAGGATCGCCTGCAGCACGTTGAAGCGGATCAGGTAAGGCACCTTGCTGTTGCGCACTACCGCTAAAAACAGCACCAGGAACAGCACAAAGCCGCCGAAGGGCACGGCCTGCTGGAGCAGCAGCACGGGGAACGCGGGTACGCTCAGCCACTGCAAGACCGGGAACAGGCCGAACAGGCTCTGGCCGAAGGGCAGGGCATCGCTCCAGGGCAGCAGGTAAGCGAGGGCGGCCAGCAGGCGCTGCCAGATTGGGGGGCCTTGCATCGGGGCCGGAGGGCGGTTTGGGTCGGGCCCAGGCTAATGAGCCCGCTGATGTCCGAGCGCGGCCCTCAGCCCTCCAGGGCGCTCAGGGCGGCGATGCGCATCGCCGCCACGGGCACGTCTTCTAGGCCGGTCCACAGCCGCAGGGCTGCGGCGCCCTGCTGCACCAGCATCTCCAGCCCGTCTACAGCCAGGCAGCCCCGTTCAGCCGCCGCCCGCAGCAGGGCGGTTGGCCTGGGGGTGTAAATGAGGTCGTACACCGTGCTGCCGGCAGGCAGGCGCTCCAGCTGCCCAGGCCGAAGGGGACAACGCCCGACCGCGTCCGGATCGGAGCCGGAGGCCATGCCCACCGGCGTGGTGTTCACCAGCAGCCCCACCTGTTCCAGATGGGCGGAGAGCGCGTCCCAGGCCAGTGGCTGCAGCTGGGGTGCCCAGCTGGCACAGCTGCTGAGGAAGCTCTGCAGGGCTTCCGGGCGCCGCGCCGCAATCCTGATCTGGCCCACACCCAGCTCCACCAGTCCGGCCACCACCGCCCGGGCACTGCCGCCGCAGCCCAGCACCACGGCCTGACAGTCCGGCCAGGCAGCCGGGTCGCGTTGACGCAGCGGTGCCAGGAATCCCTCCACGTCTGTGTTGGTGCCCAGCCAGCTGCCATCGCCGCGGGGCACGAGGGTGTTCACGGCCCCCAGCCGCTCCGCCAGCGGGGTGTGCTCGCCACAGAGGCTGGTCACCGCTTGCTTGTGGGGAATGGTCACGTTCAGGCCGCGGCAGTCCATGGCTGCCAGGGCCTGCACCACGGTGTCGAGCTGCTGGGCCGGCGTCGGCAGGGCCAGATACACCCAGTCGAGCTCGAGGGCTGCCAGGGCGGCGTTGTGCATCGCCGGCGAGAGCGAATGGCGCACCGGATCGCCCAGCACACCCACCAGGGCGGTGTGGCCGGAGATGGGCAGAACCATGGCTCAAGGCGTGACGGATGGGGAACCGTAGGCCCGGGTTCGGGAACCACACCTCGCCCGGAACCGGCCCCTCTGTTGAGGATGCATCCACAGACATTTCATCCAGAGCAAGGAGTTCGGAACCCATGGGCAAGGTTGTCGGTATTGAT
>JBIKUY010000151.1:0-5389 GCA_044347355.1 Prochlorococcaceae cyanobacterium
AACAGCTGCGTGGCGGTGATGGAAGGTGGCAAGCCCACCGTGATTGCCAACGCTGAAGGGTTCCGCACCACCCCTTCGGTGGTGGCCTACACCAAGAACCAGGACCAGCTGGTGGGGCAGATCGCCAAGCGCCAGGCGGTGATGAACCCCGAGAACACCTTTTACTCGGTGAAGCGCTTCATCGGCCGTCGGGTGGATGAGGTGAACGAGGAATCGAAGGAAGTGAGCTACGGCGTGGAGAAGGCCGGCGCCAATGTGAAGGTGAAGTGCCCGGTGCTGAGCAAGCAGTTCGCACCGGAGGAGGTGAGCGCCCAGGTGCTGCGGAAGCTGGCGGAAGACGCCGGCAAGTACCTCGGTGAAACCGTCACCCAGGCGGTGATCACGGTGCCCGCCTACTTCAACGACTCCCAGCGCCAGGCCACCAAGGACGCCGGCAAGATCGCCGGCCTTGAGGTGCTGCGGATCATCAACGAGCCCACCGCCGCGGCCCTGGCCTACGGCCTCGACAAGAAGAGCAACGAGCGCATCCTGGTGTTCGACCTGGGCGGCGGCACCTTCGACGTGTCGGTGCTGGAGGTGGGTGACGGCGTGTTCGAGGTGCTCTCCACCTCCGGTGACACCCACCTGGGCGGTGACGACTTCGACAAGGTGATCGTGGATCACCTGGCCGACAGCTTCAAGGCCAACGAGGGCATCGACCTGCGCCAGGACAAGCAGGCCCTGCAGCGCCTCACCGAAGCGGCTGAGAAGGCCAAGATCGAGCTCTCCAGCGCCACCCAGAGCGAGATCAACCTGCCGTTCATCACGGCCACGCCTGAGGGTCCCAAGCACCTCGACCTCACCCTCACCCGGGCCAAGTTCGAGGAGCTGGCCAGCAAGCTGATCGACCGCTGCCGCGTGCCGGTGGAGCAGGCCCTCAAGGACGCCAAGCTCACCTCGGCAGAGCTCGACGAGATCGTGATGGTGGGTGGTTCCACCCGCATCCCGGCGGTGCTGGAGCTGGTGAAGCGCACCACCGGCAAGGACCCCAACCAGACCGTGAACCCCGACGAGGTGGTGGCCGTGGGTGCCGCCATCCAGGGCGGTGTGCTGGCCGGTGAGGTGAAGGACATCCTGCTGCTGGACGTCACTCCCCTATCGCTCGGCGTGGAGACCCTCGGCGGGGTGATGACCAAGATGATCCCGCGCAACACCACCATCCCCACCAAGAAGTCGGAGACCTACTCCACGGCGGTGGACGGCCAGACCAATGTGGAGATCCACGTGCTCCAGGGCGAGCGCGAGATGGCCAGCGACAACAAGTCGCTGGGAACCTTCCGCCTCGATGGCATCCCCCCCGCTCCCCGCGGCGTGCCCCAGATCGAAGTGACCTTCGACATCGACGCCAACGGCATCCTCAGCGTGACCGCCAAGGACAAGGGCAGCGGTAAGGAGCAGAGCATCTCGATCACCGGCGCCTCCACCCTCAGCGAGAACGAGGTGGACAAGATGGTGAAGGATGCCGAGACCAACGCCGCCGCCGACAAGGAGAAGCGCGAGCGCATCGACACCAAGAACCAGGCCGAAACGCTGATCTATCAGGCCGAGAAGCAGCTGGGCGAACTGGGCGACAAGGTGGGTGCCGAGGACAAGGCCAAGGTGGAGGCCTCTGCCGCCAAGCTCAAGGAGGCGGTGGCCAAGGATGACTTCGACACGATGAAGTCGGAGCTGGAGACCCTGCAGCAGGCGCTCTACGCCGCCGGTGCCGCTGTGTACCAGCAGGCTGCCGGCTCCGAGGCTGCCGCCGGAGCCGCCCCGGGCGGTAATGGCGCCGGTGCCGCTGGCTCCAGCAGCAGCGATGACGTGATCGATGCCGAGTTCACCGAGAGCAAGTGATTGCTTTGCCAGTGATCGGTTGGGGCGGCTGGCTTGACCCGGTCGCTCCCAACAGACAAGCCCCCCGATCGGGGGGCTTTTTGCTGTCTGGTCCTGCAGTCGGCCTCAGGTGACGGAAAAGATTCCAGCGTTCATGGACGCTCCGAGGCCAGCGGGGAGGGTGGCAAAGACGGTGGAACCACCGCTGGCGACGCCGTTGCTGTCGTAGGTGAGCGTGCCGGTGAGGGTGTTGTAGAGGATGCGGTGGGCGGAGGTGGTGGCGGCGCTGCCGACTCGGAAGGCAGAGGCAGCGAGGGGGCCAGGGTTGTTGAGGGCGGTGAAGACGCTGTTTTCGAGTTCGATGCGATCGACTGAGGGGGCGAAGTCGGTAATGGTGTCGCGGTTGGTGGTGGCGTTGAGTGTGCTGTTGAAGCGGAAGCTGTCGCCGCCGTTGCCGCCGGTGAGGATGTCGTTGCCGCGGTTGCCGATGAGCAGGTCGTTGAAGGCGGTGCCGGTGAGGGAGTTGGGGCCGTTGTTGCCGATGATCGTGAGGCGGTTCGGGGCGTCGGCGGCGTTGATGGAGAGAGCGGCGGTGGATGAGGTGTCTGGTTGGGCAGCGGTGCCTCTGCCGATGGAGACCCGTTCCAGGCCGGTATCGCCCGCGAACACGGTGAGGGTGTCGTTGGCGACGGCCGTGGAACCGCCACCGTCACTGAAGCGCAGCTCGTCGATGTCACTGGCACCGGTGCCGCTGTCTCTGATTTCTGCAGCGCTGTGTTCACCGGCGTTTGGGATCAGGTAGATGTCACTGCCGGCGGCAGCGTCCATGGCGTCGATGCCGGGGCCACCGCTGAAGACGTTCCTCACCGCGGTGGGTTGGCTGGCGCGGATGAGGTTGTTGCCGCTGTTGCCGGTGGCCGTGGTGGCGGTGCCGGTGAGGGTGAGGTTGGCGTAGGCGCTGGCGAGGGAGGCGACGCTGAGTGAGGAGGAGAAGGTGGCGGCGGTGTGGCCTGGTTGGGGGATGGTGGCCAGGTCGTTGCCAGAGGCGTCCTGCACGACACCGGTTGGGTCGTTGGCGGCGCTGAGGTCGGTGTAGCGGAGGCTGACGGCCTGGGTGCTGGTGGGAGCGCTGCCGGAGAGGGTGAGGTTGAGGCGGGAGGGATCACCCGGAACGGCGGCCCAGCTGGCGATCGCGCGAGCGGCACCACCGACGGTGGCCGCGAAGCGTGCAGTGGTGAGGCCTGTGGTGACGATCGGTTCGGAGAACTGCAGCTGGAGCTGGTTGCCCGCCACGGTGATGGTGGGCCAAAACTCAACAAGGCGATCATCGGTGAAGGGATCGGCAAAGGCCACCACGTTCCTGAGCTGGCCGGCCACGGCACTACTGTCGCCGCCCGAGCTGGGCGCACCCCAGGTCACGACGGAGCCATCGGCCTTGAGTGCCGCGAAGGCCCCGCCAGTGGAGAAGATCTGGGTGACGCCGGATCTGAGCTGGCCGGCCACGGCTCTACTGTTGCCGCCGCCGTCGAAGCCGCCCCAGGTCACGACGGAGCCATCGGCCTTGAGTGCCGCGAAGGCGTTGCCATTGGAGAAGATCTGGGCGACGCCGGAGCTGAGCTGGCCGGCCACGGCACTACTGTCGCCGCCCGAGCTGGGTGCACCCCAGGTCACGACGGAGCCATCGGCTTTGAGTGCCGCGAAGGCCTCGCCAGTGGAGAAGATCTGGACGACGCCGGATGTGAGCTGGCCGGCCACGGCACTGCTGTCGCTGCCGTAGAAGCCGCCCCAGGTGACGACGGAGCCATCGGCTTTGAGTGCCGCGAAGGCGGAGCCAGTGGAGAAGATCTGGGTGACGCCGGATGTGAGCTGGCCGGCCACGGCACTGCTGTCGCCGCCGTTGAAGCCGCCCCAGGTGACGACGGAGCCATCGGCTTTGAGTGCCGCGAAGGCCCAGCCAGTGGAGAAGATCTGGGTGACGCCGGAGCTGAGCAGGCCGGCCACGGCACTGCTGTCGCCGCCACTCCATCCAGTACCCCAAGTAATTACGGAGCCATCGGCCTTGAGCGCCGCGAAGGCGGCTGTATTTCGAAATTCCCCTCGGGTGCGCCCGGGAGAGGCCGCCGGAATGGGGGTGCTGGTGAGGGTGGCCTGCTCCACCGTGAGAGCCGCACCGTTCAGCAGCACGCTGCCCTGGTCGTTCTGCGCCATCAGCCGCTGGCGCTGCTGGGCGCTGATCAGACCATCGCCATGGAGGAGCGCCGCAAACAGTTCCCCTTCATCGCCAGGGGCATCGCTGCGGTTGAGCAGCCCGTCGAGGTGGTGGCCCAGCTCCTCAGTGAGCACCGCCAGCACCTGGGCAGCGCTGGCCTGCTGCAGCCAGTCGGCGTTGAGGTAGATCGTGCCCGTGCTGAGGGCATAGGCCCCGGCCGCTCCGGCCATGGAGGCTGCCGGCAGCAGCTGCACCGCTGGCAGGTCGCTGAACTCGCCAGCAGCCCACTGGACCACCAGCTCCCGCAGCAGCGGCGGCTCGTGGTCCAGCCCCAGGGCTTCCAGGGCGGTGCGGTGGATCAAGCCGGCAAGGGCCTTGGCCTGGAGCAGCTCCCGCCACTGGGGCAGCAGCAGGTTCAGCGGCGAGGCGGGTGTGCTGGAACGGTCCATGGCGCTCGGCCTGTAGGGGTGGTTGGGGGCAGACGGTGTTCTGCTGACCTCTGGGTTGACGGGGGTACTTCCTCTATAGCGACCTGGGACGCCATCAACACAGATCAACCCAGCCGCTTCAGGTGGGCCTGTTGCAGATCGGCCGCTCCCTGCACGCGTGCCACCAGCCACTCCGCCGTGGCTGGCGCTAGCAGCACCCCGTTGCGGTAGTGCCCCGTCGCCACCAGCAGGCCCGGCTCGGGTTCGGCCAGCACCGGTGCCGGCTGACCCACTGGCCGCACCCGCAACCCCTGCCACTGGCGCACCACCCTGGCCTCCCGCAACCAGGGCGGCGCCTCACCTCCCAGCTGCCGCAGTGCCGCCAGGGCTTGCGGGCAGGCCCTGCAGCCAGGCTCCAGCGTCGCCCCCAACCACAGGCGTCGGCTCCCATCAGCCTGTTCGCCACAGTTCACCAGGTTCATCCCGCGCCACACCACAACAGCCGGCCAGCTCCAGGGCACCCCGGCCGGCAGCTCCAGCTCCAGGGCCTGGCCGAGCACTGGCTCCAGTTGCAGCGGATGGCCCAGGCCGCTCAGCAACCCCGCCGTTTCCAGTCCAAGGGCCAGCACCAGCCAGTGGGCCTCCCGCTCGCCCCCGCCAGCCAGGTGCACACGCCAGCGCCGTCCCCCGCTTGTCGGGCCGCGCTCCACCGCCACCGCCGCCGCCGCCAGGCAGTCGCACCCCGCGCCACGCACCTCCTGAAGCAGGGCGTTCAGCAGCGGCCCCGGATCGATCTGGCCATCGTCGGCGGAATAGAGGCCCCCGAGGGGGGTGCCCGGCAGCGCGGGCCTCAGCGCCGCCAGCTGATCCGGCCCCAGCAGCCCCAGGGGAAGTCCCA